>CAKZYM010001028.1 GCA_937884685.1 uncultured Calothrix sp. | reverse complement strand
ATTAATTTTACGGGGTACTTCTTCAGTCCTATTGATAGGACTTTCGCTATTAGACAGGGACTTGCAGTCCCTGACGGATTGGATACGCACTTTCATAACTTATGTGGTGAACTACTAGTAGATTGTGTTAGACCAAGCACCCTACAGAAATTTAACTAATTTAACTAATAATTTCTATCGGTCTAACCCAGTATTCTACTTAGCTTTAGACATAGAGTTAATTCAATACCTAAAATCCAAAATCGAAATGGCTATTACAAATAAAAAAAGCCTAAAAAAATTTATTCTCTTAGGTAGTCTATACGCATCGCAATTTATTCCACTGGTTTTTCTTAGTGAAGCTATACCAGTATTTATGCGTCAGCAAGGAATATCCTTAGAAGCAATTGGTTTACTTTCATTAACTGCTCTTCCGGTGACACTAAAATTTCTGTGGTCACCTTTGATTGACCGTTATGGCTTTACACGTTGGGGACACTATCGATTTTGGATTATCCTTTTTCAACTTTTAGTAGTATTAACTACAGCTATTGTTGCTTTTTTGGAAATCAAAAATAGCTTTACGGTGCTATTTATTTGTATGTTTTCCATCGCTTTATTTTGTTCTAGCCAAGATATCGCTTCTGATGCTCTTGCTGTGGGACTTCTCAAACCGCAAGAACGAGGTTTAGGTAATGGAATACAATCCGCTGGTGGTTACTTTGGTGCTATCGTCGGTGGAGGTGGAATGCTGATTCTACTAAACATTTGGGGATGGAAAATAACGCTGTTAGCAATGTCATTTATTATGGCTATGTCACTGATTCCCCTTTTATTCTATAAAGAGCAGCAAAGCAACAGTAATGCACAAGTAAAACCTGCCCCTGTTAATAATTACCTCAAAAACTTAACTAATTTTTCTCGTCGTCCTCAAATGTGGAAATGGTTGCTGATTCTGGCAATTTATCCAATAGCTCCCTATATGGCTAGTACCATGTTTCGTCCTTTGCTGGTAGATATTGGGCTGTCTTTAACAGATATTGGGTTGCTGGTAGGAGGTGTAAGTTATACGTCAGGATTGTTAGGAGCAGTTTTAGCTGGTGTGTTAATTACCACAATCGGTAGAAGGCGATCGCTAATTATATTCAGTTCTCTCGAAGTCGCTGCAATATTGCTGTATTTGCTTCCTGCTTTAGGTTTTAAAAATTCCTCAATTTTGTATTTAGTTGCAATAGTTACGCAGTTGGCTTTGGGTATGTTACGCACTGTTATTTATACCGTGATGATGGATAAAAGCAATATTGCAACTGCTGGTACAGACTATACAATTCAAACTTCAATACCTTACTTTAGCGCTATTATTGCTGCAATTCTTAGCGGTGTGACTGCAAAAACCATCGGTTACACGGGATTGTTTGCAATTTGTATTTTGATTGCAATGGTGAATGTAATTATTATTTTCAAGGCTTTTGTAAATACTGAAGAACAACAGCAAATCACGCAATAACAAGCAAAATTTTCTATTTTTTGAGTTACAAAGTGTAGAGGATTTCAAGTATTACAATCGATAAAATTATTTGATTTTGGTATGATTACATTCAACGAAGAAAAATTCCCTGTCGTGTATGTTTATATTGATGGTGTAAATACTATTCAAGACTTACAAGCTTATCTGAATCGCTTCGATAATTGGCTTTCACGTCAAGAATGTTTTGGTATTATTTTGCAACAAAAATTTCCTCAACAAGCACAAGATAAACCATCAAAAGAAGTCAAAAAATTAGAAATAGAATGGAGCAAACAGAATAAACATCGGATATCTAAATATTGTTTTGGTATGGCAATAGTAATAGATTCAAAAGAATTTTTTGAGAAATGGCAGCCAATAGCATCCCAGTCAATTTTGAATATGTTTGGTTGTCCCGGTCAAGTTTTTGCAGCAATTCCCCCAGCAGAAGAATGGATAGCAAAGCAAATTCAGGATGCTAGTTAATTTGAATAAATTTGAATTTGATTTCATATTTTACATAACAAACCACTCCTTAAAAATAAAAGGAAAACCTTTTTTATTGTTCTCTATCTTTCTTGAGAACTTGATTCAAATTATTTGACCAAAATATATGTCTATACCAACTTCTAAAATATCCGGTGTTCCCCGTACCATGCTAATGACTCTAAGAGCTAGAGCGGATGAACAAGCAAATTCCCAACCAATTATTCAAGACCCATTAGCAGTTGAATGGTATCAATCCTTAACTTGGGATGAAGAATTAGATAAACTTTATAATTCCACATCTCAGAAAAGTTTGGCAATACGAGCTTATCATTACGATAATATTACATTGCGTCATATTGCTAATTCTTCTCAACCCATAATTGTAGAATTAGGTTCTGGTTTGTCTACCCGTTATTATCGAATTGGACAACAAGTAGATAATTGGTTTGACCTTGATTTACCTCCAGTAATTGAGTTACGTAACCAATTAGAAACTGAGACAGAAAAGCATCAATTAATTGGCTGTTCTGTTATGGATTTTAGCTGGATGGATTCTATTCCTAAAGTAGAACCCGAAAATATTTTGTTTATTGCTGAAGGTTTGTTAATGTACTTTGATGTCAGCGAAGTAGAGCAATTAATTGAACAAATGCGCTTTCGTTTTCCTGGAGCTAGTTTAGCTATGGATGTATTAAATAAGATTGGTCAAAAACTAGGAAAAAAACGAGCAGAACAAATGGCTGAATTAGAAGCTCCTTTTAAATGGTTTACGAAAGAACAAGAAGTAGCAACAATGGGATTATCAATTATTAATATTTGCCGTTTATATCGCGATTATCGTCAGCATTGGTCTTTACTGGTAAAATTATTATCCTGGCTGACTCCTTTAGGTAATATTTATCTTATTCTCGAAACCAAATTAGATTAGATAGATAACATACATTTCCAAACGAGTTGGAAAATTCGCAATTGCAATTTCTGCTCTACAAAGTCAATTAGTTAAACAAGCAATACGTTTTGCTGGTTGAGCAAGTTTAATTTGGACTCCAGTGAAATCAACCGTACTTAACTTAACCATCCCAACGG
>CAKZYM010001027.1 GCA_937884685.1 uncultured Calothrix sp. | reverse complement strand
TGAATTAGGCTATCGTCTCAAACAGGCTGGTTACTCCATTGGTTTATATAAAGACATTCAGGTTAAACATTTAAAGTGCTGGAAACCGATTTCTTTACTTAGAGCAGAAATTTTTTATCGAGCCTTACCTTGGACAGACTTAATTCTTCGCGTTAAGCGAAGCTCTACCGAAGGTAATCGCCGTTTTGATGCAGACCTGAATCTCAGTTACAGCAATCGTTTGAGTGTCATATTTGCTTTTGCGTTAATAGGGAGTTTAGCTGCGAGTACGCTGTTTTCATGGTTTTTAATTGCTGCTGCGGCGATGTTGGTGGGCTTGCTGCTGCTTAACTTTGATGTGTATCGGTTTTTCTACAACAAACGGGGTTTCTTCTTTACCCTACGAGTGATTCCTTGGCACTGGTTTTACTTTCTCTATGGAGGTTGTGCCTTTGGTTTTGGGACTCTTAAGTATTATTTCTCAGCCTAATACATCAGTTTGTTCTCTAAAATTCTAAGTAATTTTACTTGAAAATAATCAAGGGTATTAATAATGAATTCCAATTCTATAGTTATCATAGGCGGTGGTCCGGCAGGACTGACAGCAGGTTACGAGTTGATGAAACATGGTGTAAAATCAATCACCTTGGAGAAAGCGGATAAAGTCGGAGGTATTTCACGTACAGAAACCTATAAAGGCTATCGTTTTGATATTGGAGGACACCGCTTTTTTACAAAGGTGGGAGAGGTTCAAGCTGTATGGAAAGAAATTCTCGGAGATGACTTTATTCAAGTTCCCAGACTGTCGCGGATTTATTACGAAGGAAAGTTCTACGATTATCCCCTCTCTCTACTCAAAACTCTGACAAATTTAGGATATTTCCGCAGTTTACTAATTTTAAATAGCTATCTAAAAGCCAAACTCCACAAAAAATTAAATCCTGAATTTGAACCTCAAACCTTTGAGGAATGGGTAACTGATTGTTTTGGAGAAAGACTCTACCGTATTTTCTTCAAGACTTACACTGAAAAAGTTTGGGGAATTCCTTGTAGTCAAATTCGTGCGGATTGGGCTGCTCAACGCATCCAAAATATGTCGCTCAAACGAGCTGTAATTAATGCAGCCTTTGGTAGCCAGAATGCTAAAAGCCTTATCAAAAAGTTAGATTATCCAAGGTTGGGTACTGGTATGATGTGGGAACGCTGTCAAGAGATTCTGGAAACAAATGGTTCACCAGTTCATCTGAATACAGAAGTTGTGCGAGTTGAACGGGAAGGAACTCGCGTTACCAAAGTGATTGCAAAACAGGATGACCGCACTTTTGAGTTGACTGGAGAACATTTTATCAACTCCATGCCCATAACTGCTTTGTTACATCGTCTCGACCCACTACCTCCCGAAGAAGTTTTAGCAGCAGCCAGAGGACTCAAGTATCGTGACTTCCTCATCGTGTCCTTAGTTGTCAATCGCGAACATCTTTTCCCCGACAACTGGCTCTACATTCATAGTCCTGAATTCAAAGTTGGTCGGATTCAAAACTTTAAGAATTGGAGTCCGGATATGGTTCCCGATGCGAGTAAGACTTGCTTGGGGATGGAATATTTCTGTAGCGAAGGGGATGAATTATGGGAGATGTCAGACTCGAAATTAATTGAGTTAGCATCCCAGGAAATTATCAAGTTGAATTTAGGTGTTCAACCGGGTGATGTGGAAGATGGCTGTGTGATTCGTCAATATAAGGCTTATCCTGTTTATGACGGTGAATATCGTCAACATCTACAGGTATTGCAAGACTATCTCGATACATTTGAGAATCTTCAGACAGTGGGTCGTAATGGGATGCATCGCTATAACAACCAAGACCATTCGATGTTATCTGCTCTGCTTGCAGCTAAGAATATTCTGGGTGAAAACCACGACTTGTGGAATAT
>CAKZYM010001026.1 GCA_937884685.1 uncultured Calothrix sp. | reverse complement strand
TTTCCATAAATTGATTTCTTGCTGTTTGTTCGTTAGGATTATTCGCTACTACCGCTAATTGTTCGTAACCGGGATAGTAACGACAAAAGCTGTAAATTCCGTTGTCGTCTAATAACCATTGACTGTATACTCCTTCTTTTCTTGGGAAGAAACTTTCTGATGCATTTCTGCTAATGATGTCGCGGGGATATTTTAAAATGCTTTCAAAACTATCTACTGCTACTGGCTGAATTCTTCCTATTAATCTAGTGGTCAAATTCTGCAATATTTTGGATGATGCTTTGGATTTTGCTATGGTATCTGGGTCTTGGGCTGATAAGATAACTCTGATTCCGGCTTTTGCTCCATTCGCGCAAATTCTCCCTACTAAATCGGAAATTTGGTCGAATTCAAATAAAATCGGCGCTTCATCAATGAAAAATATCGATGCTGGACTGCTCAATGCTCTTCTTAATGCTGCTGAATATGCACTCAATGATAATACCGCTGCGTCTTCGCTATCTGATAAGTTCCTTAATGCAAATACTAATAGTTGAGAATCGGTGGGAAAGCTTGATGGTGAGGAAATCGCTTGTCCAACTCGACTGGATAACCAAAATCTCAACCTTAAATCAATCTGACTCAATGCATCTTCTATTCTCCCCCCCTGGGTTTCTAAATTTAAATGTTCGGGAGAACAAAATGTGAGAAAATCTTTCAAAGTGGGTGTCTTGTGCCAAGCTACGGAACCAAATCCGTCATTGATTGCATTCTCGTATCTCTTCCTAATCCCTTCGTCGCTAAAAAATGCATTCAAAGCCAAGTTAATTACTGACCTAACTGTCTGAGTTAAAAGTTGACTCTCCCCCGACGAACCCAAAATCATCGTCATCAAAGCTGATTCTAAAAAAGCAACGTAATCCCCAAATCTATCTTTCTGCTCTTCATAACTCAAACTTCTTAAATCTGGTTGTTCAAATAAATTATTCGATTGTTTGGAAATATCGAAGTATGCTCCCCAATCTTCCATGAATTCGGTGTAGTCGGTAAAGGTTGAGGTTCCGTCTGGTTTGGGGAAATCTAGAGCAATCACGGGAATATTATGAGCTAAAGCTTGAGTCAATATTCCGGAAACCAGCACCGATTTACCAGCACGAGTAGTTGCAAATAAAGCTAAATTTTTATGTTGATTGAACAAATCAAGCTGGATTGGTGTTCCCCCTTCCTCTGCTATTAATTCAAAACCTTTTCCGTCACCTTCCCGAGTTTTAACCAAAGGAATCAAACCAGGTACCTCGTTGGTTAAATAAAGCTGACGACGATTAAAAGGTCTTACGAGTAAACCTTCCCATACTATAGGTAAAGTTTGCAGCCAAATCTTCCAAGCGTATTCGGTTTCTCTAATTACCTGTGCTGGACGTTGAAAGCTATTTTCGATGTATCTCGCAGCTTCATCCAATTTCTCGACAGAATCGCGATGCACTAACATCACAACGCTGGTATAGATTGGAACTGCTCCTTCATATATCTGCTCTTGAGCTGCGACAGACTTTTTCAACTTCAATTGAGCGCCAACATCGATGGTTTTGCTTTTCTCTTCGGCTAATCTTGCTGTCATATTGGATTGCTTCAAAACCCTTTGCAGAGTAGTTTTGACTATCGCCGGATTCGCAGCAGTTAACTGACAAAAGACTTCCGTATCGACAACAGTTTCTCTCGCAAGCAATTCCCAAAGGTAGCGTAACTGAGATGATTTATTCTGCCAACCTCCGGGTTTTTCCAGAAAAGTTAGCGCACCCACGTATCGATTATTAACGTTAACCCAACTTCTATCCGCGCAGGGTACATCTTTTTCCATTAGCAAAGTTGTGCTGTGGAGATTGTCAATTAACAACTTGGTGCTAGCTAAGTCAGAGTAAACCTGTTCGTGCAATCCATTTTCATCTAAAGTTACCAACTGAGGAATATCTATTGGTTGAGTATCGTTAAACCGTCTCCAAATTTCACCCCAAAGTTGATTCGCATTCATGGGTTTAATATCCAAACCCATTTTATTAGATAAAAGCTGTTCCCAACGACGAAAACCTTGTTTATAAGCGCTTCTAACTATAGTTTCTATGCGTTGATGCTGAGAACTAGATAAATCACCTTTAAAATTAGACCACCACTTCTCACCCTTAGCTAATAACCTTTCTATCCAATCTTCGGTATTAGTACTATCGGGTTCGACAGTAAAAGTAACGTAAATTCTCAAAGATTTTGGCTTACGAATTCCGCTTTTAGTTAATTCTCTAATTCTGGCACGTTCTGCCATTAATAAATATTTGATATTCGGAGAAACAGCTTCCTTAACTAAACTTGCTAATTCCTGTTGTCGTCCGGTTTCCGAAGTGAAAGAACCCAGATGAAAAGTTAATTTTTCACCACCGGGAATATCTTTTAATCCAGCTTCAATATTATTGCAGATAGTATCAATCTGTTCCGGTCTTAGA
This sequence comes from uncultured Calothrix sp., assembly GCA_937884685.1. Classification (GTDB taxonomy): domain Bacteria; phylum Cyanobacteriota; class Cyanobacteriia; order Cyanobacteriales; family Nostocaceae; genus Rivularia. The sequence goes on along the minus strand of CAKZYM010001026.1, from coordinate 1,798 downwards.
GTCGTATGAATTCCTCGACAATCGAAACCGAAAACAAAACAAAAACTGTCTTTTTTATTAGCTTTATTTAAAATATAGCCGCCCACATCTCGACCATCAAGAGATATCTTTAACATCGTTGCCAGATGTAAAGAATCCTCAAAAGGAGTTAATCTAACACTACTACCTGCGACGTTTGCGACGCTTTTTTTGCCGATTTTTGGCTTCATGATTTACTGACAAAAAGCTTTGATAACGTGCAATTCCCCTCGTCCACCTGGGGACACCAATAAATTTGCTTAAAAAGCGCCAACTTCTACCACCTGTTAATATCCACCAAGTCCCCATTCCCCAACCAGCAATCAAAACTGTCCACAACCACCTTTGAAAATCATCATCAAAAAGTCCCCCAAAAATTCCATTTACAATAAAATAAGCAGCCAAAGCTATTACCGTCCAAGGAAATATTTGGTCTGCTGGAAGTGGTCCTAATGAAGGTTGAGTTCCTAGAATTTGATTTACTGGTCTAAAGTCTTTATCCATCGTCAGTTATCAGTTATCAGTTATCAGTTATCAGTTATCAGTTTTTGTTGATAGTGTTTCTCTGTTCCCTGCTTTTCGATTTAAAACTATTAATGTTCATTGTTAATAATTCATTATTCACTGTTCACTGTTCACTGTTCACTGCTTACTGATTTAACCTCCGATAATAAAACGAGTTAATACATCGGCAATTGTGACGGCTACTACTACTAATAAAGGAGTTCTAATAATACTTTGCCAATCTTCATCCTGACGAACTGCATTGACTACACCGATTAAAGAAATCGCAATGTAAAGTAGGAAAAGCGCCCGTAAAACATTAAAAACTAAACTGACAGCAGCATTGGTACCCGAATCATTAGTGCCTTCAGTTAAAGTATTTTTGAAAAAATCTTCAGCTTTGCCGAAAAATTGTGCTTGCGCTGGTGCTGCAAAATAATCTAACCAAAATACAGTTAGAATCAGCGCGATCGCAAAAATTTGTAGTCCTATTAATTGACCCTTCGGTAAATCGAATCTCCAGGAAATCTGCTGCATGACAACAGCAATTAAACTACCTAAAAGCAAACAAAACAATAATATCGGACTGTGTAAACTGACTACACTTAAAAAAACCGCACAGGCAATCAAAAACGGTACGGATTCTGTTAAAGTAGCGCGGCAATTTTTAGCTAACCCAAATAGGTTGTCAGACGCTTTTCTCGCCTTGCACGCTAAAGGATTGAAAAAACGTTTCTTAAGCAAAAAAACAATTGCACCCATTTGCTTCATTTCCCGTCAATTTTTAACAGATGTCTATACAGATTTCTATAATCGCCTTTTCAGCGAAGCTGGATTAATAACTTTCTCAATTTAACACCAATTATCCCGATTTTACTTCACCAGTATTAAAATAATTATGTCTTAAATTTATTTAATAGAATTATACAACAAACTTTTTCTAAATGTTTTTCTAATTCGTTTTATAAAACATTTTTTAATACTTTGAGATTAATCAAATTACCCTTATAATTAAAGGTGCTTTTAGTCAATATTCCTAACGAAATATTTGGTAATAGCTTGAATTTTATAAAAGATTTTGTTGTATAAGATAGAACAGGGAGTAGAGAGTAATGAGTATAGAGTAGAAAAGATAATATTATTGAGGTGAAGAATTTTTTATTCAATTTGAGTAAAACTTAAATAAGACTCAAATCAAAAATTATTTTATTTAAATTTGTATAATTTAGGACTTACGCAACTGGCACAAGTGATGGTGCGCTACGCGCACCGAGCG
>CAKZYM010001025.1 GCA_937884685.1 uncultured Calothrix sp. | reverse complement strand
AGAATCAAATATGGTAGAAACTGATTACCTCGCAGCCAAAAGTAACGGTAGACGAACAAAGCGGGTAATGAAGAATTTAGAACGGAAATTGACGCGATTATCAGAAAATATTGATGCGGTAGCCAATGCTCAAACTAAGGATAATACGGTATTTTTTGATGAGTTGGGTATTGATTGGATTTTCTACGATGAATCACAGCAGGTAAAAAATCTCGACCTCAATACCAAACTAAATCGAGTATTAGGAGTTCCCAGCAGTGCTTCTTACCGTGCTAAAGATTTTCTGATGAAAACCCGCTATATGAGTTACAAACACGGTGCAGGTCGCGGTGTTACTTTAATGACAGCTACACCAATTACCAACACTTTAGCTGAAGCCTGGGTCAATCAGATATATTTACAGTACGAAACTTTACAGCAATTAGGACTGCTACATTTTGATGCTTGGGTGTCAAACTTTGCAGAAATTAAGGTAGGTGGCGAAATTACTCCTCAAGGAACTTTAGAAGTTAAAAGCAGATTGGCTGTGTTTAATAATATTCCGGAGTGGAGACAGTTATTCTGGCAAGTTGCGGATATTTTAACTGATGACGATTTGAATTTACCTAAACCTGAGAAAGAGTATGTTACTCAAGAAGTACCAGCTACAGAAGAACAACTAAAGTTTTTTGATTACGTTGCTCAACGAGCTGAAGCAATTAAAGCAAGAGAGGTAGAATCAACAGAAGATAATATGCCTCGAATTACTACTCATATTCGTCAAGGTGTAGTTGATTTACGTTGTTTAAGTCAAGATGTGCTTTGCGAATTTCTCGAACCGGAAGAAATAGACTCTTTAAATTATTCTCCCACTAAAGTTGATGTTGCAATCGATAATATCTTCCGAATATGGGAAACAACGCAAGCCGAACGTTTAACTCAACTGGTATTTTGCGATGTGGGAACCCCGAAGGAAAATAACTCGGATAGATTTACGGTTTATAGCTACATAAAAAGTCAACTGATAGAACGTGGTGTACCAACTGAAGAAATTGCATTTATCCACGATGCTAAAACTGACGAACAGAAATCAGCTTTATTCCGAGCGGTGAGACAACGAAAAATTCGGGTATTTATTGGTTCAACAGCCAAGATGGGAGTTGGGACAAACGTCCAAGATTACGTAATTGCAGCCCACGATTTGGATTGTCCCTGGCGACCTACAGACCATACACAAAGAGCCGGACGCTCGGTTAGACAGGGTAATTATAACTCTAAAGTTAAGATATATCGATACGTTACTCAGGGTAAACCATATCAGGATGCAGAAGGTAAAAAAGTTGCAGGGTTAAGTCCAGATGGTTATTTATACCAAACTTCTAAAACCAAAGCCGAATTTATAGAAGCTGCTTTAGCTGGAAAGAATACCGCTCGTAGTATTGATGACTGTACCGATATTGTCTTATCTTACGCCGAAGTCATGGCAACCGCTAGCGGCGACCCCAGATTGATGCGTAAGGTAGAGTTAGATGCAGAAGTTGCTAAATTACTTCAAGAAGAGCGGGACCATATTAATCAGCAAATTACTATTCATCGAGATTTAGAGAAACTTCCCGGTCAGATTGAGAAAATTAACGTCAAATTACAAAAGCACCAAGCAGATAAAAATCGTGCTGTATCTGTAGCTGGAGAAAAGTTTAGTATTATATACAATACGCATGATGGTAAGAAAGTACGAGTGATTAAGCGTAA
>CAKZYM010001024.1 GCA_937884685.1 uncultured Calothrix sp. | reverse complement strand
ACTCAGGTTAGTATTTTGGAGGTTGGCACCACAGAGGTTGGCACCATTAAGCTGGGCATTTTGGAGGTCAGCACCATTGAGTTCGGCATTATTGAGGTGTTTAGTACTAAGATTTATAGACTTTAAACTGACACCTAGTTTTACTAATTCTTGCAGTGCTTGATTTCTTGCTCGACTATATTTTTCTTCTTAGGCAGTTTCGATAGTATTCCAGTGTCTTTCTATTCTCATGTTTCTTTCCAAGATAAATCCTGAAAATACTGCTAAAAATACAATCGGAATAAAAATAAAACCAATTAATTGAAAACGTTTATTACGTTGATGCTTAGCACTTTGTTGGATAAAATAAATAGCTAAATCTGATAATGCTAAACTTATATTCTGTTTTTCCTTAAAAGCTAGGGCATCTTGTAATTGTCTTCCTTGCAATAAGTAACCCTTCAACTTATTCCTGTCTCTCCACTCAATTGCTGCTGTTTCAATTTTGCGCTTCTGTATTAATTTCTCTCGATTTTCATTTATCCATTGACGTAAAGTTCCCCACTCTCGTATTAGCGTTTCATGAACAACTTCTACTGTTTCTTCTCCCGATTTATCTTCTCTTCCTGTTATCAATAATCGAGTTTCGGAGCCTGCTAAGTAATTGACTAAATTCCAGTTGGAGTTACCAATTTCTTTACGAGTCGCTACACGTCGGATATCTGCCGTTTTTTCTCCCAATCCTACTAAGGAGAGAAAAATATGTTGTGCTTGCTGCTGTTGTACTTTGCTTAGTTTTGCATAAACTTCTTCTGTGTGTTTTTCTAAAGCTTGTTTTACTCCACCAATTTCGTTGTAAGCTTCGTGAGTTAATTCGTTATTATTTTGCTTATCCCATAATCGAGTTAAAGCAAATTCTAATAACGGTAAATTCCCCGGTTCTTGACCAACATCATCAAGTATTCTTTCTGCTAAATGGGTTTGTAATTTTATCCCTAGTTTTTGAGCGGGTTGTTCAATGGCTGTTTTCAATTCATCTCTTTCCATTAACCCCAGTGGTTTAAATTCAATTTGCTGTAGTGCATTGCTGAATGGAGTATAGGAAAGAATATCACTGTAGAAGTCAGCCCGTAATGTAAAAACTAAGGTGATATTTTTTTGATTCACAGCTAGCAATAGAGTATCAATGAAGCGTTGTTGTTGTTCTTTATCTTGGGATTGGGTGTAGAGTTCTTCCAATTGGTCTACTATTAATAAGAAGCGTTTATTGGGTTGACCTGCTAAAATTTGCGACGCGACTTGATTTAATTGGATTGTACCTTTGCTTAAACTTTCTGCTAATTTACTAACCTTAATGGTTTTCTGTGTATCATCAAGATTGGGTTCTAATTGGCGTATCAAAGCCAAAGCTAGTTCATCAAAGGGTTGATTTTTGGGACGAAATGACTGAATCAACCAAGTCCCCTCTGCCCGTAGTTTGGGAACTAATCCTGCAAATACCACCGAAGATTTTCCACTACCACTAGCACCAATTACTGCTACTAAATTTTGTTGATGAGCCATGTCAAATAACTCCTCCGTGAACTTCTCCCTTCCAAAAAAGAATGCTGCATCTTTTTCTGCAAAAGCAGATAATCCTAAGTATGGGTTGGGAGGAATATCACCTGCGACAAACTGAATATCCGTAGGATGTATTTCTGTAACTTTTAAAACTGGTGTATTATCTTCTCTTAAATCAACAAGTTGACTACAGCCCAAGTCATAGGCGAACTGGACATTTTCTCCTGCTACCAATGCATCGTAAAAGGCGACAGCAAAGTTAATTGCGGCTTTATCTCCTATAGCTGTATTCATGCCAACTACATATTTGATGTATTGGCTAATAGCTTTAGCTTGCACTTCTGAATAGCAAGCATTCAGCACAACACATTCAACGCCTTTGACAGCGAATAGTTTATATTAACGAGATAGGG
>CAKZYM010001023.1 GCA_937884685.1 uncultured Calothrix sp. | reverse complement strand
TTATCAAATTTGGCTACAAAAGTATCATATTCCCCTGTAGCTGTGATGCTAATACCATCAACAGAAGAAGAACTCGCAGGAATTTGTTCCCAAAAAGTTCCTGTAACGTAAGTATTACCCGCATCATCTACAGCGAGGTATTCATAACCATAGCCATTACCATTATCATCAAACTTTTTAGCCCAAGCTGCATCATACATCGGGTCATCATTAGCGATAACAGCCATCACAGCGTTATCATCCATTGAAGAATCTTCTGACATTACTGCTCTTGCAACTTCAACTCGCTGCGAATCATCAGCAATAATATAATCGCTACCTTCTTTCAAAGTTAGTTTAACAGCTTCATCCGATTCAATTTCACTATCTGCAATCGGTGTAACAGTAACGGTAGCAGTTGTTTCTCCCACAGGAATAGTAACCATATACTCGGTACCATTCTTTACTGCTCCAGCTAATGTATAGTCAGTATCAAGCTGCGCTTTTCCACCAATACTAAAGTTAACGACTAAATCTTTGCTTGTATCAACGCTTGTTGAGTTACTATTATCTAGCCGAAATGCCATTAATTCACTAGTACTTTTTCGAGTAAAAGTATATTTAATTTCTTTACCGCTATTCTCGGTAACGCTCATCAAATCAACGTCAAGACTGACTTCCGCAGGTGAAGTTGTCTCAACATCATCAAATAAGAAGCCATCTAAAAATAAACCAGTAGGTCCAAAAATATTATCTTCCATATAAAGTAGCCTTGTATTTTATAAGTAAATAGGTTTCCCATCGGTTGTAACCTAAGCTACTTTTGTATGTCAAAATAAGATGAATCCGGAAAGAAATAATACGTGTTTACACTGATTTTTTTAAGAGTAAAACTAGTTATTCGTAATAACACTCATACTATTTATGCAGCCTCTGATTTCTATAGTTATCCCCGTTTACAATCGAGAAGATTATCTTAAAATTGCCATCGAAAGCGTTCTCAGGCAAAGTTTTACTAATTTTGAATTAATAATTTGGGATGATGGTTCGACCGATAATTCTGTAGAAATTGCCAGTGGATATGCTCAAAAAGATAAAAGAATTAAACTGATTGCAGCTAAACATCAAGGATTTAGTAATTCGTTAAAATCAGCTTTTTCTATTTGTAGCGGGAAATATATAGGATGGGTAGATAGCGATGATATTATCGCACCAACAGCATTAGCAGAAACAGCGAAAGTTTTAAATAATAATCCCGAGATAGGATTAGTTTATACCGATTATTTATTAATAGATAAAGACAACAAAATATTAGGTAAAGGAAGCCGCTGTCAAATACCTTATTCCAAAGATAGACTATTAATTAGCTTTATGACTTTTCACTTCCGATTAATGAGGAAAGAAGTATTTGAACAAGCTGGTGGAATTAACGAAAATACAGGTTCAGTTCCTGATTATGATTTGTGCTTGCGACTCTCAGAAATTACCGAAATCTATCATCTCAAACAACCTTTATACTATTATCGTCAGCATTCCGGAAATATGTCTCAGACTCAACGTGTAGAGTTAATTTATAGCAGTCAAGAAGCAATTGAAAGAGCATTACAGCGACGGGGATTAGATAAAGATTATGAAATAAAGGTGGAAATTATTGGTAAATATTATTTGGAGAAGAAACGGTAATTGCTAATTTATAATCCTTTCTATAAATTTTTATTTGAATCCTAGGGTATGTTGTCGTATCAGCGAAACGCTCCATTTTAAGATGAATTAATTTTTAAAGTTGTTTAAAACAGGATTATTTTTTAATTAATTGTGATTGTCTAAGTTAAATGGTGCGTGACGGTAATCACAAATTTATTTGTTTATTTTGAAAATTTTTTGAAACCGTCACGCACCTTACAAAATAACTATCCCCTATTCCCTATTTCCTCCCTACTTTTAATTCATTGCTCCATTTGCTTTAGTATTTCCATTAACGGTTGATTGTACGTTTTCTTTAATGTAAATATCTCGAATTGGGAATGGAATTAATATTCCTTCTTGGTTGTAACGTTTATGCAATTTCTTGACGAACAAATGCTTTCCGATTCTCAGGTCGAAAAATTCGCTGATTCGCATGTAAAGTGTAAAGTCGATGCTGAAATCGTTAAAAGTATGGAATCTGATAAATGGTTCGTTTTCCACTAAATCCGGTGCGATTTCTTGCATTACTTCTTTAGCAACTTCTACGGTAATTCTTTCTACCTGTTCTAAATCGCTATCGTAACTAACACCTACATCCATAGTTAAAGTTAATTCCTTAACTGGTAAATGGTAATTAGTAAAGTTTGCTGAAGCTAACTTTGAATTGGGAACGATAATCGTATTTTTGGAAAGTTCTTCGATGGTGATATTTCTCCAGGTAATATCGGTAATATAACCTTCTTCTCCCGAATCTAGTTTGATATAGTCTCCTGTTTTAACTTGTTTGGAAATAATTAAGTAAAAACCAGAAAATAAGTTTGCTAAAGTATCTTGTAATGCTAAACCAACGGCTAAACCACCTATACCCAATGTGGTAATAATCGGTGTAATTTCAATTCCTATGGTTTGGAATATAATTAACGAGCCTAAAACAAAAACAACTGTTTTGACGAGATTAGAAATTAGCGATGTCGAAACCCCTTCGGTTCGCTGCATAAATAAGCTGACAAAACCAGCAGCGAGACGAGCCAAAACTAATGTTACTGTGAATAGAAAAATTGCAATAACAATCTTTTGTAATGCAGTAGTAACATCTTGTTTGAGCGAATAACTTAAAATTGCTCCGAAAAAGCCAGCAAGTACAAACCAGGTGAAAGGGATACGTCGCAAAGAACTGAAGATAATATCGCTTCCCGGTATATGCTTTTTATCAGCAACGTTCTTTAATCGACTGAAGATAATCTTTTCCGCAATTACTCCAGCGAGTAAGCCAATTAAGACAAATAGAACTGGTGCGATAAACGGTTGAATTGATTCTATCGTCATGATAATCCCGCACTGTAGATTTTGAATTAGACTATCACGATAATCTCAAGTATGGTGCTTAGATTATTTACCATTAACTTGGTAATAGGAAATAGGGGATTGGTAATTGGGAATTGGAAAAAATATGCTGTTAGAGCGTTTCTCAGTCTATTGAAGTACACCTAGAAACCTCACCCCTAACCCCTCTCC
>CAKZYM010001022.1 GCA_937884685.1 uncultured Calothrix sp. | reverse complement strand
CAATTCCATAGCATCATTCGATTTAAATGGTAATTCCCCCGTCAATAATTCATAAAAGGTAATACCTAAAGCATAAAAATCAGCCCGATAATCAATTCCCCGATTCATTCTTCCTGTTTGCTCGGGTGATAAATAGGCAAGCGTTCCTTCTAAAGTATTAGGATTTTTGATTTCTTGGCTTTCTTTCGGAAGTAGTGAAGCGATACTAAAGTCAATTAACTTAACTTGTTGGGTTTCGGGATGAATTAGTATATTAGCTGGTTTAATATCCTTATGAATAACTCGATTTTGGTGCAGATTGTGAAGAATATCGCAAACTTGTACCACTATTGATAATAGTTTCTGTAAAGACAGATTATCATTCATCTGCATATATTCATGCAAAGAAATCCCGCCAAAATCTTCCATCACCAAAGCATAGCTATTGTGTAATGATTCAAGACTGTAAGGACGAATAATTCCAGGAATATTTAAGTTCTTGGCAATGGTATATTGATTGCGAAATTGTAAAAGCTCGTTGAAGCTTGGATAAGCATTTTGCAGTATTTTGATGACGACGGGTTTTTGCTCTTTTTCTTGAACCGCTCGGTATACCAAAGTCCTCGAACCATTGTAGAGTTGTTCTTTAATTTGATATCCCTTAATATCTACCATAATGCTAAATCCCTTATGCTTGTGGATTTAGTATTCCCAAATTCTTGCAGAAAATAAATTATTAATGCAAAACTTGAGACTATTTGGATTGCAAAATTTTAATTTACTGTTTGAATTACGAACTATTTAGAAAAACTTCTAAAAAGATTTTTAAAATCATGCAAAATTCAAAATTACTTACGATATTTGTAAAAACTGTAAACATAGATACAATAACTCACTCAAATTTCTCTCCCCTAGCCAAAAGCTCAATAAACTCGCTTCTGGTTAAACTATTCTCTTTAGCCATCACATCTAATCTTTCCCAAGCAGTATTAGTAAGTCTTAACGAACGTACATGCTTCGGTTCTTGATAATCTTGCTCGAACTTTCCGGAACTAGAACGCTTTCGTCGCGAAGATTTTTCTTTAATTCCAGCATATTTATCCCCATTACTTGACTGCTCCGGAACAATCAAGTTAACTAAAGTTTTAATTAATCTTTCTCGCTCCATAGGCATAATTTCCCCAGCCTGAAGCATATACTCAATCATGGTGTAATGTACTAAAGCACCCAAAAATACTCTAGTCATTGCTTCTGGGTCTGCTATCTGTAGCTCGGAACGAGAACCTAGATAGTTCGCTATAACTTTAACAACATTTTTATCTACACAGCGAACCATGTATTGCGCTAAGTTAGGGAATCTTCCAGACTCACCAATCATCAAGCGAATTAAATCCAAAAATTCTGGTGTACTACTAATATTTTTACGAAATTTATTTAGCAAATGATTTGCAAAACTAGTTAAAACTTCGACAGGTTCACCTTGAAAAAAATCTGGATTTTGTTCAGTTAAAATACCTCCATGAATTCTAATCAAACGCTCAATCAAAGCAACAAATAATTTTTCTTTGTCCTGAAAATAGCTGTAAACAGTTGTTTTGGAAACTCCCGCTGCTGCTGTAACTTTGTCCATTGTGGTTCCAGCGAAACCATGGGCCAAAAATTCCTGCATTGCACCTTGCAATATCGCTTCGACTTTTTCCCCCGATTGTGAGGTCTCTAGATTATTACTGTTACTGGCTTTTTTACCCAAAATTTTCTAGGATTGTATATTTGAATATAACAATAAAGAGAATAACTATAAATTGTATTCTGCGTTCTTTTCTTACAGTTCCGAATCAATTGTCAGGATTTAGTTACAGGCTGATAATATTGTCTATTTTACCATGTATTACAAAAACCTGTTGAACAATTTAGACTCAAAATTATAGTTGCCGCTTTTGAGACGATAGATTATCATATCTATCATGTCATCTCAAAAAATAGATTCAATTAAAGAACGGATTTTTCAAGCTGCTGAAACCTTATTATCTGAAATTGGTGATTCCTTCACTATGGAAGAATTAGTTAGTAAAACTAATGTTTCCCGTGCAACAATTTATCGGCATGTAGGTAACAAGGAAATGCTGTTAAAATCCTTAGCTCAAGCACGGGGTATAGCTTTTGAGCAACTAACAGATGTGCGAACTCGCATTTTACAAGCAGCGCGAAAAGTCTTTGGTAAGTACGGTCCTTCTAACTGCACAATGGAGCAAATTGCCAATGAGGCTGGAGTTGGAGTTGCAACCGTCTATCGTCACTTTGGTGACAAAGATAATCTTGTGTGGACTTTCATTGACGAGATGTCTCCACGGACAATTGCTCAAAACCTATTGCTTGAGGTAAGCGATGATATTACTTCGGAACTAAAAAATTTTGCGATTACTATTCTTCCATCCTTTTACGAGAATCGAGACATTATGCGTCTCATTCTTGCCAATCACCAAGCTGAAAAAGCCTATATAGATAGATTACGGAAGGGTTCAGATAAAGTACTTGACCTTTTAGCTAATTATTTTCAAAGTCAGATTCGAGCAGGAAATTTACAGGATATAGCAAAACCACAGGAACTTGCTCTGACATTTATGGGGATGATTTTTTCCTTTACTGTTATTGCTCCAGTTCATCACGGTATTGAACTTGATGATACCGAACGGATTGGTAGCTTGATTGTGCAAATATTTCTTGACGGAATTAAAACGTAAATTATGAAAACAACTTTTGGTATTTTGATTGGAACCGTTGTTGCACTAATGGTTCTAGCTTTGTCTCAAGGTTTGAATACTTTTACTTTTGGTCTGAATAAATCTTGGCAGCAATTTATCAGTTTTTTACCAGTATTGATAGTTGCAATGTTGATAAGTGGCTTTACTGATGTGTTATTACCGAAAGCGCTTGTAGAACGGTGGTTATCGGATGCATCGGGCTGGCATGGTATAGGTTTAGCATACTTAGCAGGTGTCTTAACTCCTGCTGGAGGTGTAATTGGACTACCTCTAGTGGCTACATTTTATAAAGCAGGTGTAGGTTCTAGCGTGTTAATCACTTACATGACTTCCATGACAACAATGTCACTTCTGAGGATTCCTCTAGAACTGAGTTTTTGCGGCTGGCAACTAACAAGTTTAAGAGTCACTGTATCTTTAGTATTACCTATTGTTGCAGGAATTTTGGCACGCTTTTTATCACCTTGGTTTATTCATCCCTAAGTTAGATTTTATATCAAAGCTACTTTTAACATCTTGACAATTGCAACTAAACTGTTTAGTTTATTATTAAGCGATTAAACGATTTAGTTCACTCTTACTTTTCTTGAGAGGGATTATTATGACCAGTACATTTTTCAATTTACCCAAAATTAAGCCTCGAAAGACTGTTTGGATTGGCGTTACCGTCAGTTTGTTAGCGGGAGGAGTGCTACTATCTCAAATCATTCCCAACCATGTATTACAAATAAAAGAAGCCGAAAAAGAGCAGGTAGTTATTCCCGAAGTTAAGACGGTAACAGCATTAGGTCGGTTAGAACCGGAAGGAGAAGTTATCAAAATTGCTGCATCTTCATCGGGACAAGGTGGTGGTCAGGGAAACAAAATAGATAAGTTGTTAGTGAAACAAGGGGAAGAAGTAAAAGCTGGACAGGTAATTGCAATTCTGGATAATAGCGAGCAACGCAAAGCTGCATTTGATAAAGCTAAGGAAGCAGTAGCAATTGCTCAAGCAAATTTAGCTAGAGTTCAAGCAGGTGCGAAAACTGGGGAAATTGAAGCTCAAAAAGCCGAAATTGCCAGAATTAAAGCGCAGTCTTTAGGAGAAGAAAGAGCGCAACGGGAAGCTGTGTCGAGATTAGAAGCGCAATGGGAAGGAGATAAAGCGACTCAGAGAGCTACTTTAGCAAGATTAGAAGCACAGTTAGAAGGGGATAGAAAAGCTCAAGCAGCAACCATAAAAAGATTAGAAGCACAACTAAATAATGCTCAAGTAGAATTACGTCGTTATGAGAGATTATTTAAAGCAGGTGCAATTGCTCGCTCTGAATATGATTCAAAGCGCTTGAGTGCAGATACATTAGTTGAACAATTGAATGAAGCCAAAGCTGTACTTGCTAGAACACAAGCAACTGGTACTAAACAAATTAGCGAAGCTA
>CAKZYM010001021.1 GCA_937884685.1 uncultured Calothrix sp. | reverse complement strand
TTATTAGTTTGATAATTTCTTTCCCAGAAAAAACCAGCAACACCAGCGACTTGCGAGATAAACAATAAAGCAGATAGTAGTAGTTTTAGCTTAACTTTTGGTTGCGATAGGGGATATTTGAGTAAATTCAAATAAAATGATATCGGTTCAACTTTAATTTCTCTATGGGCACGCTTAGCTCGAACTTGATGAAAACAGAAAGCACCACGTCCGTAGAAAAAATGCTGTTTCCAATAGCTCGATAATGTCAATTTATGAGCGTGATACACGTTAACTTCTGGCACATAAATCATTTGATTGCCATATTGTAGCCAGCGGTCGCAAAATTCTCGGTCTTCTGCTGCTGCTCGGGGATAGGTTGTATCGAATCCACCAATTTCATGAAAGCGTTGTTTCGATATGGCAATATTGTTGGAAGCAAAGAAAGTTGCTTGTTCGGGGTCTCGGTTGTAGTAGCTATATAGGTAGTTAATTAATTCCTGAGATGCAGTAGAAAAGGGGTTTTCTGAAAGTATGTTGATTGTTTTTCCTCCAATCAAGCAATCTGGTTTTTTTGCAAAGCAAGCAGCTATTTTATTTAACCAGTCTGGTGCTGGTTTACAGTCATCGTCGGTAAAAGCAAGAAATTCTCCTTTTGCTTGTTTAGCTCCTGTATTCCGAGCGGTAGCAGGGCCAGCATTTGGTTGTTTGAGCAGTGTAATTTCTATTTGATTATTGAAGTTTTCTACAACTGATTCGAGAGACATTTTGCTACCGTCATCAACGACGATAACTTCATAAGAATCGCGGGGATATTCTAACTTAGTTAAAGATTCAAGACATTCTGCTAGTTTATCGGGACGGTTATAGGTTGGAATGACGATGGAAATAAATGGAATTGACTTATTGAGATTGTTCATATTTCTATAGTTATTGTATTTTTTATATTTTTTATATCTCTAAGATTAGTTAGATTTTTTACGCAATTGTTTGATGTTTTGCAAGATTTCTATAATGGTTATTCTGCCTCCAGGAAAGATTAGCCAAAATAATATATAAGTAAAGCAAAAAATCAAAAAACTGACCGATAAACTTATAATTAAGTTATCAAAATTGGACAATACCTGTTTGCATAGATAAATTACAACTGCTGCACTAATTGAACAACAAGCCGGACAGCCCACTGCGCTGAGAAAATCCTTCCCAGTCAATGGCGATGTTTTCAAACAAAATGCTACCGACGGATAAGTCAACAAACAAATTGCAGTTGCATAACCTGTCGCAACACCAAAAGCGTCCCATCGCGAACCAATTATCACGGCAATAATCACAATCGGTGTGTGGATTAGTGCCCAACGAAACTGCTGTTGAGTCTGCCCTGACGATACATAAAGCCATTTGGTAACTCTGTGCATACTACCAACAAATACCGCCACATTTAGCACTCGAAACAATGGCACAGCTTGTAACCATTGATTCCCCAATAGCAACAGCAGAACGTTTTGAGCTTCAACAAACAAAAACGCTAGCGCTGGCATGCATAGAGCAAACAGCAACATTAATCCTTTGCGGCAGTAGCTACGGTATAAATTTGTGTCATGCAAAGTGCGGCTGAAGCTAGAAACTGCGACATCAAACAGGGGAAAGTAAACTTGCTCGAAGGAAAAATAAGCCCATTTATAAGCAATTTGATAAAGTCCAAGGGCTGTTGCTCCACTTAAGTAGCCAATCAGGATACGGTCTAAATGCATACCTATACGCATCAGAAATCGAAAACCTGTAAGATGCGCTCCATAAGAGAGCATTGCTTGTAAATTACTGTCAATTTTTTGAGTTTTAGCTTTAATTTGTTTTTCAGGTAGCCATGGGCAAATTATTAAATAGGAGATGCTTTGAATTAACTGCATTACAACTAATTGCAATACCAAAGACCAATACCCCCAACCCTTTGATGCGGCGAAAATCGCGATTGCAGCAGCAACAACCAGCGAAATTACTTCGATTGTTGTCAGTATTCCAAAACGCATTTGTCGCTTCAATAGTGACTTATGCACGAAGGTCAAACAAACTATCGAAAACCCAAATGTCATTGCAATGGTAATTCCGATTAATTTCTCTTCCCCATAAAAGTGGGCGAGAATCGGAGCCATAATTACCATTAAGCATACAATTACAGCGTTAACTTTTAAGGACAACCAAAAGCTAGCGCTAAGCTGTTGATTATTCAGTTCTTGACGCTGTATAGCTGCTGTTTCTAAACCGAAGTTACTTAAACTGTCAGCAAAAGCTAGTAAAGGTGCAACCATCGCCACTAAACCAAACTCTGCTGGTGATAGCATCCGAGCTAGAATAGCAGTTGAGCCAATTCCTACAGCAAGTTTTATCGGTTGAGCCGCAAAGCTAATTAAACCAGATAAAAGCGACCGTCGTTTAAGGTCGGAATGAAGGGTATCGGTATTTAAGTGACGATTTAATTTCACGATGAAAATCCCTCCGAGACGGATATTTTAGACCTTGACAAATCGTTTTATTTTATAAAAATGTTCTTTCACTCGCGATAATTTTTTTTACCATCTAACATCTGTTGGGTTTCACCAAAGCTGTTCAGGCTTAAGTAAGAAGTAAGAAGTAAAAAGTAATGAATTTTTAGCCGTAAAAATTGTACTAAGCCTCGTCTTTTAAAGACGAATAAAACCTAATTTATCATTATTTGAATCCTCTACTTTTAGGGAGAAGTATTACTTCTTATTTACTACTTACTACTTATTACTTATGAATATCTCCTTACTCTAACGTTCAACCCAACCTACGAATCTAATTATTCAAACCCTATTATTAGAAATAATTTCTTGATAAATATCTAAAAAATTCTGGGTGCGACGTTCTTCACTAAACTCTTCAATTGCTCGCTTGCGTCCGGATGTTCCCATTTCTTCTGCTAATTCTCGGTTACTTAGTAACTTTAATAAAGCATCAGCAAGGGCTGCAATATCTCCCGGTGGAACTAAAAAACCAGTCTCGTTACTGTTAACAATTTCCGGCTGTGCCCCTGTTGCACTCGCAATTACTGCTGTACCTCGCATCATCGCTTCGGTGGTAACGTTGCCAAAAGGTTCTGCCCATAATGAAGGTACTACCTGTACCCAAGCGACATTAAATTGTTGCTCTAATTCCGGACGCGGTATATGTCCCAGCCATTTGACACTTTTCGCTATTTCTAAATCTTGAGCTAATAATTTTAAATTTTCGGCTTCAACTCCTTGACCTGCAATAATTAATTCAGCTTCAGCTACACGCTCTTTTACCAAAGCAAATGCTTTCAACAAAACGTCAACTCCCTTTTCCCAAACCAATCTTCCAGCAAAAACAACTGTCGGTGTTTCTGCCAAAGCTGGACGCTGCAACCGTTTGGGGACACCATTATGAACTACTTTTACTGATGTAATTCCTTCTGCTTCTAAATTTGCTTTCATACCATGACTCAAAGCCACTACAGCATTAAAAGCATGCTTCCAACGCAACCACAGCCGACGCTGTATCATATATACTGACCAAGATTGCGGTGTTAAACAATCATGACTTAAGCAAGCTTTCCCGGCTTTATATTTGCAAGGACTGCCATCAGGTAATAATTTAGTTCCTACGGGACAGATGGCTTTATACACTGCTGTTTGATACAAACAGGGTACATCTTTGAGCAGTGGCAGAATTAATGGTGAAAGTTGCCACATAAACATTCGCACGTGAACTACATCTGGTTGAAATTCATCCAAAGCGCGACGTAAATTTAGATAAGCTGAAACATTTGCGGTTTGCGAAATTACTTGAAACAGCGAATTTGTACCGAAGCAGCTATATTCAGCAAGCAAAGGACTATCAGCAACTGGTTTAGCTTCACTTGAAAACAATCGCACATCGTGAGACAACGAGCGTAAGTTATCCCGTAAGGAAAGCATTTGAGTTTCCGCACCCCCAGTCGCGGTACCTACATCATTAAGCAGAAGAATCTTCATTCCCAATTATCAATTTCAAACTTTAGATAATGTTTGTTCTGGAGTTACCACTGGAGTTGATGGAGTTGATTTAGGCTGAAGATATTTTTTCGCGTAAACACTTGTCAGATATCGATTTAATAATTTCTCCAGAGGAGCAAACAAACCATACATCAAGACTTTTTGCAGAAACTGATTCTGGATACCGAAAGTTAAATAGCGAACTATTGGCATTAAAATTGTATCTCTACGTCTCCAACCTAATGCTTTATATTTATGCTGGAAATATCCATCTTCAGCTAGATTCCATTTTTCACGTAACTTGGTCAAACTATTCAACTCCCAAGCATCGCTCCAGCGCAGCATATAGTAGTGTAAATCGGTGAATTTTAAGGGTGATGTGGGAACGTAGGTAACTAAGCTTTTTGGCTCAAAGTAAACGTTACCGCCATTTTGAGCAACGTTCATACAGAAGTCGAGATGCTCTTTAGTATTGAGCATCTGTTCGTCAAATGTTCCTAAGTGCTGGAATATTTCTGTACGAACTAACATCACGTGAAATTCGCAAAGCTCGGTTTTTGTCCGCTGTAATTTTACTCGCGGGTCTGTAATTTGTTTGCCTTGTTTATACATCTTTTCACGCAATCTGCGTCTACCTTTAGCATCAACTACAACGTGAGATTCTCCACCCGCAAAGTGGATTTCTTGATGTAAAGGCAAATATTGAAACATTAAAGGACCAACGACCGTAGCTTCCGTTTCTTCGGAACAATCAATCAAAGCTTTTAGCCATCGGTCAGCAGGAATAATATCGTTATCTACAAAAACGACATATTTAGTATCTACTTCAGCTAAGCCAATATTTCTAGCGCGGTTAGGAGTTAAATAATAATCGGTACGAATTAATTGAAAACCTTTTTCCTGGGCTTGATTTTGTAGATACTCCCGTGTTTTTTTCGGGGAATTTCCATCTACATATATTAATTTAAATGGAACTTGAGTATTTTCATAAATACTTTCCAACGACTCGCGGGTATAACTAAAGCGCTCGCGAGGGGAAACGACAATCGTTACTTGTGGTTCACTCATCAGTTATTCCTCTAAAAAATCAAGTTTGAAAAAATTGACGTTTCGTGAAAAATTATTTTTCAAAATCAGTTGATGTAAATAAAGGTTATTTTGACCAGGTTATTATTAACCTCAAGGGAATTAAGACTCAAACAAAATTTTTCCTAACTGCTTTTACCTACATCAAGTGACCTAACTATTGCTACTTCTTTTGAGAAACTACGACAGTTAAATCCTTGTCGTCTTCAGATGAAGTAGCTTGTTTCCATTCTTCTTTAGTAAAATCTTCGTGATAAGAACGCTCGGTATTTACGTCCCACAAATCGTGCTTTTCTCCTAACAGATTTTTCGCTGCTAATAAAGCTGTAAGCATCGAGTGGTCTTGATTGTTATAGCGATGCATTCCATTACGACCGGTAGTTTGGAGATTTTTGAATGTTTGCAAATAATCTTGAATCACATCCAAATGTTGGCGATAATCGCGGTCATAAACGGGATAGGCTTTTGGCTGACGAATTACAACTCCATCCTCCACAGTTGCACCTTTAGCCAACCCTAAAGTTTTTAATTCTTGTTTGGCCAATTCAATCAACTCTTCATCCGTCTTTGACCAGAGAGAATCGCCGATATTACTAAAATATTCCATACCCAAACAAGTTTTACTTGGATCGGGAACCATTTGAGCGCTCCAATTCTTAAAATTCTGAATCCGACCCACTTTCACCTCTGGAGAGTGGATGTAAATCCAGTTATCTGGAAATAAATCTGGCGCATCTATAATCAATGACACAATCAGAAAATCGCGGTACTTGAGACCGTTTGCAGCTTCTACTACGTGAGACGGTAGTACAGGGTTCATTTTTTGAACTAACTTATTAAGAGGCATGCTGGATATAAAATTCTCAGCCTCAAATTGAATCAAATTACCGTCGCGCTCGGCAATAACTCTAGTAATACGCTCACCTTCACGCTCCATACCCAGGACTTTTGTATTCATATGCACTTCACCACCAGCTGCTTCTATCTTCTCGGTGAAGCGCTCCCACATCATTCCCGGTCCCAACCTAGGGTAATCAAACTCTTTAATTAATGTCTTGGTATCGTTTTTTCCAATTAGTGCATTTAAAACTGCTGTTTTTACTGACAGACCTTTGATACGCTGCGCCGCCCATTCAGCCTGAATCTGATTGCAGGGAATGCCCCAAACTTTCTCCGTATAGGTTTTAAAAAAAGTCTTGTAAAGACGTTCTCCGAAGCGATTTGTTACCCACTGCTCTAAATTATCTTCTACGGGAAGCGGTTGACGTTTAGCCTGTAGGTAAGACCAGATAATCATGAAACTCTCAGATATCCCAAGTTTCTGAAGAGTGTCAAATGCACTTAAAGGATACTGAAAAAATTTGCCTTGATAATAGATGCGCGACATGCGCGGAGTCTTGACAAAATCATCCTCTAGAACCTCGTACCAAAGGTCTTGTACTTCCTGAACTTTGGTAAAAAATCTATGTCCACCGATAT
The DNA here is from genome assembly GCA_937884685.1 of uncultured Calothrix sp. Lineage (GTDB taxonomy): Bacteria > Cyanobacteriota > Cyanobacteriia > Cyanobacteriales > Nostocaceae > Rivularia. The sequence continues at coordinate 3,204 of CAKZYM010001021.1, read as the reverse complement.
CGAAGTGATACCCTTTGTACTTCTCTGTTCGAGATATTCCACCGACCTTATCCGATTGCTCTAAAACTATAGGTTTAATACCATTTTTGACTAAATGGTAAGCTGCAGTCAGACCTGCCGGTCCAGCCCCGATAACGATAACTTGATTATTTTTCATGGATTCAATTAAGGGTGTGTTTATTCGCGGTATTGTCGATATTAACCAGTAGATACATTCAATTTAGATAAGAACCACTCATGCCATACATAGTTACCCGTAGCAACTGCAAAAGCTAAACCACCATAGAAGTAATAAAACCAATGCCAAGGAATAACCCGTAAGGCAAAACCTAAACCGCGTTTTACGTAGAAGAAACGATAAACTGAAAAATTTAGCCACAACATTACCAGGCTAAATACCGCAGCCATAGCTAAAAATCCAGACCACCAAAAACTTAAAATCAGAGCAGTTAGAATTCCATAGACTAAAATTATGCTGAAGCGGCTAGTACAGTACGGCGTAAATAAACCAAGTATTAAGCAGTTAAGACTTTGCCCTTATATGTCCACTTAAAAGGTTTAGCCATTGTTGCGTTGAAGTAGTCAATAAATTCAAGAATTCGGGTTTTGAGGTCATACTGGCTTTTAAAGCTAGCTCGCTTCAATAACTTACGAACCAAAATGCTGAACCAAATTTCAATTTGGTTTAGCCAGGAAGAATGTTTAGGTGTATAGTGGAAAACAATTTGATGCGTTGGGTCACTCAAAAAATCTGCACGGGATTTCATGGACTTGAGGATACCACTTTTCCCTTTAATACCTAAGTCAATATTCAAACCTTCTTTTTGTGCAACAAAACGAACCAGTGATTCGGACTGGTGAGTATTGAGGCAATCCATAATTAGATGCCACTTTTTGGCATGGCGATCGCTTTCAATAATTCGACTGATGTTGAAGAGAAAATCTAATTCAGTTCTGGAGTCACCACAATTCGGCTCAATTATTTTACCAGTAGAAACATCAAAATTCGCGATTAAGGTTTGTGTTCCGTGACGAATGTACTCGAATTCTCTTCTTTCAACCTTACCTGGTCGCATGGGTAAATCTTTCTCTAAACGCTCAGTTGCTTGAATCCCAGTCATTTCATCAATAGAGATAGTCCGTTCTCCGTGACGGTGACGTTCAATTGCATTGACATATAAACCAGTAATATCTTCCACTTTTGTGTCAAACTCTTCGTCCACAGGGGGGGGTTAACCAGTAACGACTCTGGTGGGGTTTGAGATGTGCTTCCTCTAATAATCTTCCAACATGGCGCACAGATATGCTTTTAATAATCCCCTGCTTCATAATTTCATCCGCTAGTTCTCTTGGTGTCCAATGACTAATTGGTCGCCCATAATCTTCGGGTGGTGAACAAGCAAGAGCGAATAATTCGATTACTTGTTCCATAGTAAATTTTACTGGTTTACCAGTACGCTCTAAATCTTCTAACTTCTGAAAAATCGACAGTTCTTTATTGCTATTTTCCAACCATCGTTTTCGCCACAAACGAGCCATATCCAGGCTAATATCTAGTCTTCTAGCTATCTCACCATTATTTTTTCCGGATGACGCTAGAAGAATTATTTTTGCTCGCAACACTACTTGCTGTGGTGTATTGTGTCTGCTAACCAACTGTTGAAGTTCTAGGCGATCGCCATCATTCAATTTTAATTCTTTTGGAGCTAGTCGTGCCACACCCTGATTCCTTGCTTTTAAACTAAAAAACTGTTTATCTTAGTAACTATTATCCCACAATATTGGTCGGTTTATTTACGCCGACCTGTACTAGATAAACCCAAGTTCAAGTCATTATCTAACTCACGCTGACGCAAAATCAAATCTGTCCAGGGCAAAGCACGATAGAATATTTCCGCTTTCAACAAAGAAAAAACACTCCAATATTTCAAATGCTTTACATGCAAATCTTTGAAAAGCTTAATTCTATAACCGGCATGCCTGATACGATATCCTAATTCGATGTCCTCTATACTAGGTTTTCGATAGCTCTCATCAAATCCACCTAGAGAGAGAAATATCTCGCGACGAATCGCTCCACAAGCACCCCAAAAAGTGAAAGCTTCTTCATTTGCCACTTGATGAGTGTAATGATGAAATAAGTTTTTATATTGCGATAAAAAGTTACTTGCTCCTGGTTGGTCATCGTAGGAACCAATTAAAGCAGCTAATTCAGAATCGGTCTCGAAAGCTTGTTTAACTTGAGCTATCGCATCTGGTGAAATCACCACATCAGCATCTATGAAATAGAGAATATTACCAACAGCAACACTCGCACCCAAATTACGCGCTTTTGCAGGACCTCCATTAACGGGAATTCTGATTACTTTAGCTCCAAATTCTTTGGCTATTAACCAAGAACCGTCTGTATCTGCATCCGAGACAACAATTACCTCTAAGCTCGGAATTTTCGACTTTTTCAGACTAGATAAGCATTGGCGAAAACTTTCTCCCCCATTATGAACTGGGATAATTACTGAAATACTGACTCTGGTAGGAGTAGACATTATTAGTTAATTCCTATCTACTTATCTCACAGAAAACTATATCTATCTAACTAGTTTTCCAATGAACTTAGAACATATTCGGCTTCTTTAAACGGCTTTATTCAATTTTTATACTTATCCTAATTATTAAAAAACAATCAGATAGGTTTCAAAACATATTAGAGAAAATTTTGTCTTAACTTCACAAATATAAAGTTTTTATGAATATAAAAATACAGAACTAAGTTAATACATCAAAAATACATTATTCTAAAATGTAATAAAAATTAACTTTAAATAGATTTTTTGAATTTAAATAAAAAGAATGTTACCGAATATAAAATTGAATCAAATTCATATATATCAAGGATTGCAAAGATATTTAGCAAGAAATAAAATGATTTAAAAACTTTAAGTATACAAATAATATATTGTTTAAATAACATATTATTTGTTTATGATTTCATAATAATTACTTATGCTTAAAAATAAATAAACTATTTTAAAAATTACTATATTTAATGTTTGATGAAAATTTTGTTATTTGATAAATTTTTAGATTTTAGATGCTAAAAAATAATCAAAGGTGGAAGCAAATATTTATATTTATATAAAGTATGATTCTATTCTCGTAACATAGATTTTATAAATATTGATTGTACAAATAGAGAAAACGAAT
>CAKZYM010001020.1 GCA_937884685.1 uncultured Calothrix sp. | reverse complement strand
AACTTCTCTCCAGCAACCAACGTAATAATATCACCACCATTTTGTAAGTAATCACCAGGACTAACCTGTCTCTGTAAAACTACACCGCTGGAATTTGCTTTGATATCAGTACGCTGAATTTGTAATTTTGCTTGATTTACAACTGACATCGCAGCTGCAACATTCGCTTTTTGTGCTTCAATTACTTCACGAGTCGGACCTGCTTTTGCTTCTGCTAATTCCGCTTGTGCTTCTAATCTTTCTCCCCTAGCATTATCCACAGCAGCTCTTGCTTCTACCAATAATCTTTGAGCAATTGCTCCTTCTCTGACTAACCTCGTCCTGCTCTCCATATTATCCACAGCTTCGGTTTCTCTAGCTCTCGTAGCTTTCACCGCTGATTCCCTTTGAGCTATAATCTCCGGACGGGTTCCCACTTCTAATCTTGCTAATTCGCTTCTTTGTTGTGCTAGTCTAGCTCTTGCTTGGGAAAGTTCTAATTGCTGGTCAGCATTATCAAGTACTGCAATTGTCATCCCCGACCTAACTCTATCCCCAGGTTGTACCAGCATTTCTTTGACAACACCAGCGGTTCTGGCTTTGATTGTAGCTTGTTGTGGTGATTCGACCTGTCCCAATAACTGCACGTTTCTAGTATTATTCCCCCTCGATATCGTTGTTACTTCTACAGCTTTTGGTGGACGTGGTTTGACTGTAGCTGCTGCTGGTTTTTCAGCTTGACGAGTCGGGTTAAATATTCTGAAAAATGCTATTCCGTTGATTCCAATTGAGATTAACAATAACAGCGTTAACCAAGGTTTTCTATTGATTTTCTGTGGAGTAAACTCTTCTATGACAATATCTTCATCTTTATCTTGTTCTAAATTTTCTATCTCAGTAGATGTTAATTCCGTTTCTTTAACTGTATTTGATGACTGCAATTGACTCATGATTCTTTGGGTAATGGATAATGACTAATTTGTTAAGATTTGAAAAATTTATGCATACCAGTTGGTATGTTAATGGTTAAAAAATTTTCTTTTTCTTACAGTTCTCCGTTGCAGACAATTAATAAACCCATGAAATATTTATCCAGATGTACCTAATATTCTTAATAATCCCGGTTTCAAATCATTTTTAACAGATTCCAAGTCATTTTTAACTCTACCTATGGTTAAGATTCCTTGTACGAATACATACATGTAGCGAGCAATATCAGATGCATCTAAATCCTTATCTACTATACCTTCGCGTTGAGCATCTACAACAAGGGAAGTAAAATATTTAGTCATCCGCTCTGTAATTTCCACAGAAATGCTTCTAAGCTTATCTTCCCTAGTACTTTGTCCAGTAGAGATAAACGGACAACCGAGTACTCGTCCGGTTTGAGCATGTTTTTCTGCTTGCATGGATACTATCAGTTCGCAGTAATAATCAACTCTTTCTAAAGATGTATTTTGCGGAGAAAACACGCTGTCAAAACTATTCCTAATGTTTAACCAGCGTGCTTCCAATGCTGCTGCTGCTAAATCCGACTTAGATTTAAAGTAGTGGTAAAAAGCACCTTTAGTAACCCCCGCTTGCGTACAAATTTGAACAATTCCCACACAATCGTAATTATTTTCCCAAATTAAATCCAAAGCAGTTTCCAACAGCTTTTGTTTAGTTTCTCTATGTTCTACAACAGTTGCCATGATTAAACGAATATATATGATTCTCTATCATACATACCGGTTGGAATGTTGGCAATTTTTGAGATTGGGGATTGGTAATGGGTAATGGGTAATAGGTAGTTGATAATGGAATTATTCTCTTTAACTCCCTACTTGCTACTTGCTACTTGCTATTTACTACTTGCTACTTGCTACTCGATAAAAGATTTTTGGGAACGTTTTCGGGTACCGTCCACTGTTAAAGGGTATAAGTACGACCGCTTTTATCTTTTACTTGCTCGACTCTCTCTGGTTCCCAGTCACCCATGTCAAAAGCGTGGGAAACGATTCGGGTACCTGGTTTGAGTTCTTGTAATAATTTTGGTCGTAATTTCAAGTTGATTGCAGGTAATAAATACAGAGTTACTACCGTTGCATCGCTTAAATCTGTTTTGAATAAGTCTTGCTGTAAAAACTCAACTTTATCGCTGACACCGGCTTTTTTTGCGTTTTTCTGGCTTTCTTGAACTAGTTCTGGATTAATTTCTACACCGGTAGCTTTTTGAGCATTGTATTGCTTAACAGCAGCTATGGGAATACGTCCGTCACCGCTACCCAAATCGTAAACAATATCGTTGCTGGAAACCTTGGCCATTTCCAGCATTTTTTCTACAACTTCATTAGCTGTCGGTACATAAGGTACATCTGCTTTTGGAGTTTCAGATATATTTACTGATGGTGTTTCAGCTTGCTCTATTAGCTTCTGTTCAGCTTGAACGCTCTGTTTACTACAGCTAATTATCCCTAAAGTTGAAAGACTCAAACCGATGATAATTAAATTTTTGATACGTTCGACAATCATGATTTTCCTCCTTAATTAAACTGATAACTGTTAACTGTTCACTGTTCACTGTTCACTGTTCACTGTTCACTGATTCCTGCTCGCTGATAAAAACGGTATTCCAGCTAAAACCACGGCTACACCTACTAAGGCTCCTATCTCGGTATAGGCAATACTTGAGTAAAGTAAATAACCACAGGTCAGACAGAATATTACTGGTGTTAATGGATAAAGCGGTACCTCGAAAGGTCTGTGTATTTGCTTGTCTCGAAATCGTAATATAAACAGAGAAACACCGACTAATAAGAAAAACAACCAAAATACTGGGGCTGTAAAATCTACCATGGTTTCAAAACCCTTGCGGGTTATGCTTCCTAGCACTATTAATGCTAAAGAAATAATTCCTTGAAGCAGATAAGCATTTATTGGTGTCTTAGTAGAATTGTTCCACTTTCCTAAGAAAGAAAACAGTGAGAAATCCTGTCCGAGAGCATAGTTACTTCTAGCTCCGGTAAGAATTGTTGCATTCAGCGCTCCCAAGGTAGAAATAGCAATGAGCAGACTGATAAATATAGCTCCTGGTTCACCCAATACCTTACGCATTAAATCCGCAGCAACAGCTTTAGAGTTAGCCATTGTGGTAACTCCTAAACCCTGGAGGTAAGCGAAGTTAATCAGCATATAGATTACCGTGATAATGCCAATACTCCACAGTAGAGAATGCAGCATATTGCGTTTGACATTTTTTAATTCCGCAGAAATAAAAGCTGCTTCATTCCAACCTCCGTAACTCAAGAGGACAAAAACTAATCCCAAACCCAAGTTACTGCTACTACTAGTATTCGACGAAGTAGGTAGAGATTGAGTCGGAGCAAAATTTAATGCAAAAATCAATCCCGTAAGTACAACTAAAACCAAACCCAAAATTTTTAAAGCACTTAACCAATTTTGAGCTTGTTTACCTTGTCGAATCCCAATAATATTTAATCCAGTTGACAGAATTATCGCTAAACCCGCATAGATGGATGCAGAATAATTACTAATATTGCCTAGACCATCTAAACTAAATATCTGTGCGGTATAGTCACCAAAAACAAAAGCCAAAATCGCAATTGAACCAGTTTGGACTACACTCAAACGTCCCCAAGCAAATAAAAAAGCAATCTGTTTACCAAATCCGCGATTTAAATAGTAATAGCTACCACCAGGATGGGGATAAGTTGTAGCCAACTCAGCAAAGCATAAAGCTCCAATTAAAGAGATGACACCACCAGCAAACCACAGTCCAATTACCACCATCGGATTACCAGCATTTGCAGCAACCAAAGCAGGAGTTTCAAAAATACCCGCTCCGATGACAATTCCGACAATTATTGCAACAGCATCAACTAATCCCAAAGCTGCTTGTGGTTGAGAACCCTGTTTTTGCGATAATTTGACCGATACCGTTCGTTTATCTTTTGAATTACTCACGTTAGTACCACCCCTTGATGCGAAAATTTATGATACTAACAGCGATATTTCAGCCTCGGGACTGATGTAAATATTCTTCGTTTTCCACAACCAGAGTTGGTTCATACTCTGTACCCTGAATTCAATTGTGTTTAAGCATCCCAGACAATTGTGACACAGAAATGACAATATTAAGGAAATGTGAAGTTGAGTAGCAAGTAGCGAGTAGCAAGTAGCGAGTAATGAGTTAAAAGTTAGGAATTAGGAGTTAGGAGTTAGGAGTTAGGAGTTAGGAGTTAGGAGTTAGGAGTTAGGAGTTTGGAGTTAGGAGTTAGGAGTTAGGAGTTAGGAGTTAGGAGTTAGGAGTTATTGTCTCCTTTTCAATGTTCACTGTTCACTGTTCGCTGATAACTGATAACTGAAAATGCTTTATTTCATCGCTTTATTACCACCGCAGGAAATTCAAGATTTTGCTACTGGAATTAAGCAGTATTTTGCTGATAATTACGATAGTAAGCACGCTTTTAAATCACCACCTCATATTACTTTGCAGCCTCCTTTTGAATGGGATTCGAGTCAAATTATTGAATTGGAAGATTGTTTGGAAAAGTTTGTCATCGGTAGAAGTTCAATTCCGATAATCCTTGACGGTTATAATGCGTTTGCTCCTCGGGTTATATATATCGATGTTGTTCAAAGTGCGGATTTAATGAATTTGCAATTTGAGTTAATGTCTAATTTGGAAACTAATTTGGGAATAGTTGATAAGGTTGGAAAATCTTGCGGTTTTACTCCTCATATGACGGTTGCTTTTAAGGATTTGAAGAAAAGTCAATTTAAAGCTGCTTGGAATGAATTTGAAAATAAGGAATTACATTTTGAATTTACTGCTTCTAAGTTAACTCTTTTAAATCATGAAAATAAAAAATGGAATATTAGTAAAGAATTTGATTTTGTATTTTAAACAACAAAAGAGAGTAGGGAATAAATCAGAAACAGTAACAAGCATCTATTTCTAAAGATAGATGAGAAAAGTTACGTTATATTTTATTCAAATTCAATCTAATTCTAAGTAATTTTATTAATGGTAATAGAAGTTTTTCACTCTTAAGGATGAGATTTTTCAAAGTTAGTTAATTTGTATAAAAAAGAGGTAGAAAGTGTGAATTAATAATACTTATACTACCTGTGTGTAATTTAGTAGAACTTTTATCAGGAGATAAATTTTATGGACAATAAGCAAGCTTACGAAGAGAAAGTAAAAGCTCAACTTGATAACCTCAACGCTCAAGTTGACCAAATGAAAGCAAAAGCAGCTGAAGCTAATGCTGATGCTGCAATTGAGTACAATAAAATGATTGACGATTTAACCGGTAAGCGTAATGAAGCACAAGCGAAATTAGATGAAATCGGTAAAGCTTCTGAAGATGCTTGGGAAGATTTAAAAGTCGGTTTTGAAAGCGCTTGGAACGATTTAGAAAATGCTTTCAAGAATGCAATGAATAAATTCCAGTAATTCCTTGATTAAATAATAAATACATACATATTTATCTATTTGTGGAAAGCTTGGCTATAAACGGTCAGGTTTTTTTACGTTAAATCTTAAATATGAATTAATTTCAAAAATTCAGAAACTCGGTTTTTTAAAAAACTGGGTTTCTAATAGTATTGCTATATTACTATTGCTTGGCTGTATAATAAATACTATGTATATTTCCGGAAACTTCAACTGAGCTATGTAGTTATGAAAGCATAAATACAACGATGGAATGTAGGATGACTACAAGCTTTATTGTTCTCGAAGAAAATGCAACTGGGTTAAAAGTTACTAAGTTTCAATCTGCTTTAAAACAGCTTAATCTCTATTTTGGTGCAATTGATGGGATATTTGGTGCAAAAACTAAAGCTGCATTAATTAAGTTTCAACAGCTTTACAGTCATGTTCCATCAAATGGAGTTGTGGATGCAGAAACAATTCTACAGCTAGATGAAGATGTATGGTTGTCTCGAAAGGAAGTTTTACGAGAAGGTAGTACGGGTGAGGAAGTCAAAGCACTCCAGGAAATTTTTACTGCTTATAATTTACAACCTTTAAGGATTGATGGTTATTTTGGGAGAAAAACCAAAGAAGCTGTAATTTGTTTTCAACAGAATTGGGGTTTAACAGCAGATGGTATTGTCGGAAAACAAACTTGGGTCGCTTTATATCGTCATCAAGTTCACGATATAACTTACGAAGATAGAGTTAATGCTTTCTTTGGTGACTTAAATACAGATACTTTTATCAAGTTACCGTTACAGAAAGGTGATGAGGGACGCGATGTTTTAGTTTTACAAAAGTTCTTGAATCATGTTTCGGGAAGTACTCACGGAATTCTAGAAGATGGTAATTTTGGAGAAGCAACGGAACAAACTGTAAAACACTTTCAGCAGCGTCAGGGTTTAGTTGCTGATGGATTTGTGGGAATACAAACCTATGAAGCAATGCTTGCTGAAGGTTTAACCCAGCAGTTAATTAATGAGTTATTGAGTATTCGTAAAGGTAAGTCAATTAATTTTCAAAATTGGGAAGAATATGAGGTTGTTGAAGATGCAGTGGTAAGAGGTGAAACTGTAATTCATCGCTTTGAAGTTGCACCGGGACAAGATTTTAGAATTGTGATTACTTCTTTAGAAAACAATGCAATTTTTGAATTATTTAAGGTTGCTGAACCAAGAATATACGCTGAGAAAGCAAGTAATGTTCGACTGTTTTTAGAAGCAGGTGAATATTATATTACTGTTAATGCTATTCGCGGTAATGCTACTTATAAATTAAAGGTGGAATCAATAAGTTGTTAGTTTAATAATCCTCTCTCAAGGGTTGTATAGGTTTGTATGGAGAAGAACAAGTTAAAGATTTAATTTGTATTATTAATTATTGAAAATTACTAAAAATAATCTTATGAAAAAATTAGCAATTGCATCTATTTTTTTAGCAAGTCCATTATTATGGTTGATGAATTATCAAGTTGGAGCAACTCCGACAGCAACGATTTCTCAATCAATACGTTCTCAAGCTGCTCAAACACAAGGTAAGTGGGTGAGAATGAGCGAAAAACAAGAAATAAATCAAATAAAATCGTTAATTGATAGTCGCATGGGTGTCGCTGCTTTGAATCAATTAGCTTTGGAAGGTTTTATTGGTTTTGGTTGCAAGCGCAGCTTTTATATTAATCAAAGATATGGTGGTTTTCAAACTTTGATGCGAGTGAAATGTGATAAACCTAAAGGTGCTTCGAGTGCGATAGGTTATAGCGAAATTAGAGTTGTTTTTAATCGGTTTGAAGATAATATTGAAGATTTTAAGATTGAAAGGGTTTCACAAGAAACTGGTTCTCCGAAGATTAAGTTACCTGATTAATTGTCTGTCCCATTGGTTTTGATAGGGAGGGGGAATAAGGGGAAGAAAAATTAGTTATTTTCAATTCTTCCTATAATATATTAACTTTAATTTTCACTCCTGGTTTTAAACCAAAGATGATGGAGACGCAACAGTGCTACGTCTCTACATTTTTTGGTATTAACTATTATTTGATAGCAAGTTTCCCAGCGGGACGTTGAACCATTATTTCACTTAATCTTTTCTTGGCTTTGGGGTCAATTCCAAAAATCCGCACGTATTCGTTATTATGCTCGACCAAACATGCTTCTAAAGCAGCAATTGCATCAGCCATGTCTTCTATTTGATGTCCTGCGTAGCTATTCCAAGAACCAGTGCGGAATCTGCGTTGGTCTACATATTCTATCCCTATATGCGCTCCTGTTGCTAGAATCTCCCGCATTTGTTCTAAAATTTCTAGCTCTACATGGGCTGTGGGTATCTGTGCGTTATTTGCATTGCTCGCACCATAAGCTTGATTTGGGTTGCTGGTTACTGTGTGTGGATGGGGAAATGGGTCGGATTCTGGATAACGGAAAGTTGAACCACCTAGCTGTTCGCTGGAAGTAGATGTATCTGGATAACGGAAAGTTGAACCCCCTAATTGTTCGCTGGGAGTAGATGTATCTGGATAACGGAAAGTTGAACCCCCTAATTGTTTGCTGGGAGTAGATGTATCTGGATAACGGAAAGTTGAACCTCCTACTTGTTTGCTGTAAGTAGATGTATCTGGATAATGGAAAGCTGTACCCCCTAATTGTTGCTTGTAAGTAGATACTTCTGGGTAATGAAAACTTGAATCTGCTTGAATTTGCTTTTGGGGATATATTTCTTGCGTTGGTGGATAATGGAAAGTTGAGCCATTGGTTTCGTTAGGGTCTTGAATTATGGTTCCCATGACTGCTTGTTTGGTGTTGAAATCAATTCCAGCAACTCGCACGTAATCCTTGGTATGCTTAACTAAACATCTTTCCAAATCACCAATCGCATCAGCCATATCATCTATTTCGTGAGTAGAAAACTTTTTCCAATTACTCTGACCGTTGTCCGAATATTCTATGCTCAGATGATTCCCCGATGCCAAGATTTTCTGCATATAGCTAAGAATTTCTGGTCCAACGTGAGTAGATGCTAATGACATATCATAAATTCCTCTATTAGGGTTTTTTCCAATACTGCGATTTCTACCAGTTCCTAATTGACCCGAAGGGATATCGGGAATATGTACCGCTTCCGCTTGGGCTTGATAGCTGGGTCTGGCATGGTAAGTTGGTAAAGTCTCATCGAAATTCGCGGTTGGTCTTGCTTGGTAAACTGGTAAATCCGCGTCAAAATGTGAAGTCGGTCTTGCTTCATAAACCCCTGTCTGTGGGGTTTGGGGGACAAAATACTTTTGATGTCGTAAAGCACCTTTATTATATTCTTCTACTAAATGGGAATCATCAACCCGTTGCTGTTCTTCCACCATTAAATTAGCCATGGTCATCAAATCCGACAAACCAAAATTCGGCTTTTTGAAGGATGGAATATTATTGCTGTTAACAACCTGGGTCGAAACTTTATCAACTCCCTTATCGTGAATAAAGTGTCGAATTTGCTCGTCATAAATTCGCGATCGCAATGCACTATAGAAATCAACAGCAGCAAGAGGGAAAGTATCTACAAGCTTCTCTATATCTTGCTTTGACAAACCATCTTCGCTGAAAATTCCCCCGACAATTCCCACTTTGTCATCTCTATCGGGTTCCCAATAAAATTTCTCCATTCTTCCATCCCGAATCAAGGGAGCATACAAAGTAGAGAAATCATTTCCCGTCACAATAATCGGAACGCGATGTAAAGGATTAGAATCATAACTACCCGGTAACTGGACATCGGTAGGATTATCCGCAATATTCATCAACGTAGCGTTTACCAATTGGGTATTCACCGTATACTGAGTACCTTCATCAAAACGTCCAGCACCAGCATCCAAATCATTAATCATCAACACGCACATTTTACCGCGCACCTTGATTAATTCAGCCGTTTCCCGATACCTCAACCGAATCAACCTTGCTGGGTCACCAGCATCCGGACTTTCCAACTCACCACCAGAAATGTGAGTTACCTCCACACCCATTTTCTTAAAAACTAATTCACATTGAAACGATTTTCCTTCACCCTTGCGTCCGTGAATACCCAAAATCAAGGGTACTCTCACATTGGGAAGGTCAAGATAATTTTTAGTTATGTGAACAGCAAGTTTATCTTCAAAGCGTGGAGAAATATAATAGCTCATCGAAACTTATACAAAATTTTTATCTCTTTATATATGTTAAGTTTTAATGGTTACTAAATTTTATGTACTTTTGTAAGCTCAAATCTTGTAGCAGTGTCATAAACCCGGTTTCTTTCTAATTCCACAACGAGAAAATCATGCTTTCACGACTAGAAA
>CAKZYM010001019.1 GCA_937884685.1 uncultured Calothrix sp. | reverse complement strand
TAACTCCTAACTCCTAACTCCTAACTCCTAACTGTTCACTGATAACTGTTCACTGTTCACTGATAACCGTTACCTATTCTCCCTTTCTTTCTGTGAAAATTGCATGTGAATGGTTTTTGCTTGTTCGCTATCGGGAGCGACTGCGGTAATTAAGTAGTTAATCAAGCTTTCGGTGAAGGGAATCCTCAAATGGAATGTACCGTCTTGCTTGACTTTAATGTTGTGTCCGTCAATGGTTACTATGGAACCGGGTTCGGTAGCACCATGAATTATTAATTCCGCATCTGCTTCAAACCAGAAGTCTTTGTGGGGACGACTGAATACTCGAACAATTGGCGATCGCGATACTAATAACCATTCTTTATCCTTTGTCAGATAGCCGATTTCGGTGATGTAATCTCTATCTGGTAATGGTATAGCTACATAACGATGATTAACTGTTTCTTCGCATTCGTACTGTTGTACTAGCTTAGCGTTTTGATAGCTGAGGTCAATGTCGGTGGTGTCATAAAGTCTCAATATTAGTTGAGCAGCACCCCTTTCTTGCATTGCTTCTCTATCAGCATCCGCAATATTCCAAGAAGCATAAGCCCATTTTGGAGTGCGATTTGCTAAAAGTATATTGCTTTCACCGGGTACAACGGTCGCTCCATTATGGTGAATACCGTAAATTCTATCCCAATCGGTGTCTCCTTGGTCTGGGTCTTCCTTGGATGTCCGAATTATGGTATCTATCTCAGCTTGGTCTGCAACTTCGTCTAAAGCTATATCTTCATCAAAGGATTCTTGAGAAGTAGAAGTTTCGCTGTTTTGCTCTTGGGATTGTTCGTCATTGGCTTTCATTTGAGAACCAAGTGCAAACGCTCCAACAGCGGCTCCTCCAGCTAATACCGCACCTGTTGCTGGTGCAGAAGTATCTTCTTCTACTGTAGATGAAACCCCAAATTGGGCAATTTCTTCTTGGGTAACGGTTTCTTCTGGGGTAGCAGGTTGTTGATTTGATTGAGTTACCCAAACATTTGGTAAACCATCGTTTGTTGGTTGCTCTTGTGGTGGTGCTGTTTGAGCATCTGCCAATTGTTCATCTTGATTGATGATACGAACTTCTGGCAACTCGGAAGTTTCGGCAATTTCTGATGTCTGAGCGGTATCAGTTGTATCTGTATCGGTTGCATCTGGTGTATTTTTTCTAAACCGATTCAAGAACCACCCGCTACCTAAACCAGTGTTACCCGATTCATTATTTTGTTCTTCAGTGGTTGCTTGCTGCTCAACATCATGATTTACTTCAGTGTTATTACTGTCTTTAGATGCATCAGCATTGTCACGATTGAAGAATTTAGAACCAATTGCAGCCGCTCCCGCTACTAAACCGGCTCCTGCTGCTGCTCCACCAAAAGGAAAAGACGATTTTTCTTCCTGTTCCTCTTCAGTTGATGGTTCTTCAGTTGGTGAGGTTCCCCATAATGAAGAAGGTGAAGTTACATCGTTATTTTCTTCTAGTCTATTTTCGTCATCGCGATTTAATAAACTCGAATCACTGTCTGGATTAACACCTAAAGCAAAGGATGATTCTTCCTGTTCCTCTTCAGTTGATGGTTCTTCAGTTGGTGAGGTTCCCCACAAAGAAGAAGGTGAGGTTAGGTCGTTGTCAGGATTGCTATTTTCTTCATTTAACAAATCCGAACCACTACTTACAGAATTATCTGCTTCAGTATTTACTTGTTCTGTTTGTGTGCTGTCCCAAACATCTGGTAATTGAGGATAAGGAACAGTTCCTTGTATTTGTGAAGATTCCTCTTCTGTTGATTCATCTTCTTTTGATTCCGGAACTTCTTTACCAGCAAATTGTGATTTGATTCTCTGAGCGCCAGCACCAGCCGCTGCGGCCGCACCTGCGACACCAGTACCTAGGGCAAAATTACCTAGAAAATTACTTGTGGAAGCGGATGGTAATTCTTCTTGAGGAACAGCGTTATTATCTAAATTATTTTCTGATGATGTATCCGAAACAACTGGTTCTGTTGGTGGTGCTTCTACATTATCAATTGGGGTATTAATTCGCGGTAACGAAGGAAAAGAACTGCTGACTACATTAGCTGGTGCTTCTAAATCTAAGCTCGTATCTGGAATGTCGGGTTGTTCTAAATCTGGTGCTTCGATATCTAATCCCGTACCATAAATATTCGCTTGTTCTGAATCCGGTGCATTGAAACGTGCTTCGGGAGAAGTATCAGCTACAAAATTGTCGCGAATTTCAGGTTCATCTTCATTCTTATCTCTGGAAGACAGCGCTGCTGCACCTGCTGCTCCCAATCCTGCAATTCCTGCTGCTCCTGCTGCAATTCCTGCTGCATTAATTCCTCCTGCTGTATTGTCCGGTTCTACTGCGGCTGCATTTATTTCTGCATTTGGCTCAGCAGGTGTATTTGCGACGGGTTCGGGTTCCTTAACCGGCCCGGTAGTAGAAGTAGGAGTAAAAGGAGGAGGAGAATTTTCTGGTAACACACCGCGAGCAACCGTATCATCCTCTTGAGACTTGCGTCTTCCCAACAACCACCACAGCGCTAATGCGCCAATAACTGCAACGGGTAGTAAAATCCACCACCAAGGCATTGTTCCATCACCTGTTTCAGCCGCAATACCCGTATTATCAGGTACAAGTGCTGTAGTGCTACTACCATCGGAAGCAGATGTATTGGTTGCAGGTCCCACATCTTCGTTTGCTGCACCTGCTTGATTACCACTACCAGCCTCTGTACCATCAGCTGTTGCTCCGGGAGTTGCTCCTGTAGTTGCTTCAGGAGTTGCTCCTGTAGTTGCTGTAGCGTCAGGAGCATCACCAGAAACTGCTTGAGCAACAGCCGCTGCAACTGCTACGGATTCTGCTTTTCTAGCCACCTGTAAAGCTTCTTGTCCCGGTTCTGCGGTTGAAAAACCAACAAAGTTTTTAACTGCTTCGGTGGGGTTTTTCTTGAAGACGTAAACCAGCGGTTGCGAATAAGGATATCTGGAGTCGGTTGGTGAAACTTTGTGCATACTCAAAATACGCACGTTGTCACCCAATTCCTCTACCTGATTGGCTAACACAAAACCAATACCATCATCACCTAACTTGTTAACAACTTCCGCTGGGTCGTCGCTATCCAATTGAGTTGCTGTAGAGCCAGTTATTAATCTGCCCTTAAAAAGGGGATAATTTTTAAAAGCTTCGCGAGTATCGCTAAACTCGGGACGGTCAATAACTCTAATTTCCTTTGAAGGACCGCCAAGTTCCGACCAGTTGGTGATTTCTCCAGTATAAATTTGGGTAAACTTCTGATTGCTTAAATCCCCTTTGAAAGGATTATTCTTACCTACAATTATTGCAATTTTTTCCCGTCGCAAAAGCTGCTGTTCCAAACCCTGTTCTTCTAGTTTTTCGGGGGTTAAACCGCGTCCAATTGCCGCAATATCTATTTTTCCTTCTTCTAAAGCTTTGAGTGCTTCATCGGTTCCATTGTTAGCAAGCTCAACATTAGTACCGGAATATTCTTTCTCAAAACGCTGCTTTAACGCTTCATTCGCTCTCGTCATGCTAGCGGAACCATCTACCCGAATTTTAGTCCCATTCGGCACCGCAGTCGGAAGCGGAAAAGATGGGGTTTCGCTTGGTGATTGAGCCAGTACAAAGTCCGATTTGAACAAATTAGTCATCATCGGCGTTGATGCCAACGCCAATAATAAAGCCAAGCGAACTATTGGATTTCTGTTCTTTTCTTTATGCCACATAATGCCCCATTTACTTACTAGAGGAAACAACTCATCGTTGGTTCAATCAAAATTATCTTTATTGCTTGAATTTATGTGGAGGAGACGCGATAGCAACATATCCGTGTTATCTTATTGTTAATCTTTCACAGATACTTTATCTAGTAGAGATTGATTGAATTAACTCTACCTTGTCGAGAAACAATAATGAACTCGTGTTTATATTTTCTTAAAGTATCCTAAACAACTTACTCCACATAAATTTAAACATTATTCCATCTATCTATAGAAGTATTTAAATACTTAAATTCAAAATTATTTCTGATAATAAACCCTCAATAAGATTACAGATTTGTACTGTTTGCAATTCTTGACATAATCGAAGTTTATACAGCGAAAATGCCGAAAATTTACTTAAAGCTAAAGTTACCATTAGCAAACAAATAATACCAGCTATCTGAGCTACACCAACAATTAATAGGGTTAGGTGAGAAGATAATAACAAATTAGGGGTTTTTTAACAATTTGGGTTGGGCGTTGGGCTGAAGAACACTGTAAATTGGAAACAGGCAACAGGGAATGATAAATATTATTAATTAGTAATTCGGAATTTTTTGACTATTAACTTATAACTCTTAACTCCTGATTGTTTTTTCCCTTACCTTCTCAAAACTCGACTTGCATTCAAAATCGCCAATAATGCAATACTGACATCTGTAAATACTGCTTCCCACAAAGTTGCGACACTAAATATTCCCAGTAGGATAAATAAACCTTTGATTGACATTGCCAAAATAATATTCTGCCAAACAATCTTGATAAGTCTTCTTACCCACTTCAGTGGCTTCTACAATCTTGGCTGGTGAATTTGCCATCAATACTATATCAGCCGTTTCAATTGCAACATAGGCACCGAAAGCTCCCATCGCTATACCAAAATCGGGATGCTCCCCTACGAAGACCGCTTAACCCAACCTAAGAATTAACTTTAGAATCTCTCAAAATTAATTTGGTGAAGTACTAAAAGGCTAGGTTTATCTTTATAAATAAATGGTGTTAGGTGAATTATTCTACATTTATTTATACTAAAAAACCCAGGCTCTTGACCTGGGTTTATTGTTTGTTTGAATTAACATTCTTAAGCTATTGTGAAACACTATATTTATGCTTTGTACAACTTAAAGTTTAATTTATTGTTGCTATTCGATAAATATTCATGTTAACAAAATAGAGAAAATGTTGATTCTAATTAATGATTTTTTTTGTTAGAATAATCGCCTTCATAAGGCTGTACTCCAGATTTGGGATAGTCATCATTGCTGGGACTAAAAATTTTATTTGCTCCATTAGTTGTAAAATTAATTAATTTTTGCGGAAATTCTAAAATTGATTTAAGGACTTGCTGAAATTTTGATGTATTAGACATCATTTATTCTCCATTCTAATTAAGATAAAAAAAAGCACGATAGTATATTTCTATGTATTCATTACGTTGAGGATGCATTTGATGAAGAAGTTGCATCAATTTCGGGATGAGAGCGTTTGAAAATATTTTTCTCTACATTTTCAATATGCTGGCGCTGTTTAACTAATATTTCACGCGCTCTGTCTTGTATCGTTAAATCAAGTTTTGCTGCATCATATTTTTTCCCATGAGCTTTTGGTAGACTCAGTGTCAAAAGACCATTGTGAATTTCGGCTTTCACTTGCTTGTAATCAACATATACAGGTAAGGTTACTTTACGTTGAAAATGTCCGTAACTAAATTCGGAATGGTATATAACTTTTTCGTTATGAACTTTCTGCTCGTGATATTCGCCAGCAATTAAAACCGTATTTCTAGTTACATGAATATCTAAATCTTTTGCTTCTATACCAGGTACTTGAGCTTGAATAATTAGATTCAATTCGGTTTCTTTGATTTCGATTGCTGGTTCTTTAATCCTATTCTCGACATTAACTAGGTTAGGAATATTTTCATTAATTAACTCATCAAATAAACTATTCATTTGATAGCGTAGAGTATTCATTTCTTCTCGTTTATGCCAACTTTTTTCAGACATATATTTGCTTCCTAGAATCCTAATAACTGATATCTTTAACTATTGTTGTTAAGCCTTTTATTAGCTCTACTCTCAGTTTAGGAAAATAATTTGAGGAACTTGTGAGGAAAGAATGAGATAAGGAGTAAAATTTGACCTTTGCTCGCTTTTAATAAAAACCCAATTTATAAAACATATCCTCACGAAATCCTCAAATTATCTAGCTATAAATAGATATTAGTTGTGAAACGGAAAGAATAGAAACGCTAGTGTTGCTATAATTTAAATTATCAAAGGTTAATTCATTAGATTAATTAACTTCAACCATTTAAAAGACGAATTCAATAAATCCAATTCTTATGCTAGCTAAAATTTTAGTTTCAATTGATGATTCCGATATGACCCAACACGTTGTAGATGAAGCTGTATTTTTGGCAAAAGCAACGGGTGGAAGTTTGATGTTTCTACACGTTATATCTATATATGATAATGAGCCATTATTTGACCCTTTATTTATGCAGCCAACTGTTCTTAATGCAGAATTAAATAACGAAACTCATCAGAAGAATTTGAGCGTTTGGGAAGAGTTTAAAAAAAGTAAAGAAAATTGGCTGCATTCGTTATGTGAATCAGCAGCTTCTTCTGGTGTAAAAGCTGAATTTACTCTAAATATAGGCGAAGCAAGTAGAAGGATTTGCGATTTTTCTCGTAATTGGAATGCTGATGTAATCGTAATTGGTCGTCGAGGTCATCGTGGTTTAAGTGAAATGTTTTTGGGTAGCGTAAGTAATTATGTAGTTCATCATGCATCTTGTTCTGTTTTTACCGTTCAAGGAGGGAATTTTGCGACTACAAAATTATCTCAAAATCCAGAATTAGCACATAAAAGTGCTAATTAAATTATTCGTTTTCTGTTTTAAGGTCGGTCGAGAGAGTTAACGAAGATTGCTAAGGGTAACATCGGTACCATTGGTATTAAACAAATTAGCCATTGATTCAGATTTAGCGGTGCTGTTTCAAACAACACGTTCATGAGGTGACTTTGGCTAAATATAATTTGTAAAATAACAGCACCGATGATACCCACAATCAATATTGGTGCATTTGTTATGGAGCTAGATTTTTTGGTTATATAGTTGAGCAAGCTAATTCCCAATTGACTGATGCTTAGGAGATAGATAATACGAGCTGCAACGAGGGCTTGAATTGCCATTGTTCGAGCAACTGCAATATCTCCAGTGGTGGATTTTGCCCATTCAAAAATACCAAAAATCAGAATCCAATTAAATAGGGAAACTATCGAAATTCGGCGTAATAATTTACCTGTGATTAAAGGTTCTTTGGGATTGCGTGGGGAATGCTGCATTAAGCCGTTTGATTTAGGTTCAAAGGCTAGGGGAACGGTCATGGTAAGGGAGTTAATCATGTTTAACCAAAGTACTTGTAGTGAGAGAATCGGTAAGTCTCTTGCTAGCAAAGCGCTGATTAAAATGGTCATGGATTCACCACCATTGACTGGTAAAAGAAACGCAATTGCTTTTCTCAAGTTTTGATAAACGGTGCGTCCTTCTTCCACAGCAGCTTCAATTGAAGCAAAGTTATCGTCGGTGAGCAGCATATCAGAGGCTTCTCGGGCTACTTCTGTTCCCCCTTTCCCCATCGCAATACCAATATCAGCTTGTTTTAAGGCTGGAGCATCATTGACTCCATCCCCTGTCATAGCTACTATTTCCCCTTTTGACTGCAATGCTTCTACTAATTGCAGCTTTTGAGCGGGAGCTACCCTCGCAAATACATCTCCATCTTCAACAGCTTGACTAAGTTTATGCTCGTCAATATTTGCTAATTCCTTTCCCTCGAATGCCAGTACTTGCTCTCCCTTTTTGATACCCATACGTTGAGCGATTGACCGAGCCGTTAAAACGTGGTCTCCGGTAATCATTTTGACATTAATTCCGGCTGACTGACAGGCATGGACGGCAGCAATAGCTTCCGGTCGGGGTGGGTCAATCATGCCTTGCAACCCCAGAAATACTAACCCGGTTTCAATATCATCATGGTCTATAGAATAACAATGAGAATCCAATACTTTATGAGCAAATGCTAGTACTCGCAACCCTTGCTCTGTCATTACTTGAACTGCTTGCTCAATTTGTGATGTTTTTAAAGGAATAGGCTGTCCCTCTCGGTTCATCATCGTAGAACAGCGGCTCAATAGTGCTTCCACTGACCCTTTGACGTAGACTTTTCGGGGATAGACATCATGTAAGGTTGCCATATATTGATACTGAGATTCAAACGGTATCGAATCTAATCGTGGTTTTGAAGCCCATAACCCAGGCTGACTAAAACCAGCTTTCGCCGCAGCTGCAATTAATGCTCCTTCGGTAGGGTCACCTACAACCGACCAATTTTCTCCAGTTTGCTTTAGTTGAGAGTCATTGCAAAGTACTCCAGCTATTAAGCATTCTTCTACAACTGAATTCAAGCCATCCTCAGACGAACTTTGGATATCACCTTTATGACTATAACCACTACCGCTCACCAGGTAATTTTCTTCCCCAGCGTAAATGGCCTGTACCGTCATCTGATTTTCCGTCAGCGTTCCGGTTTTATCAGAACAAATCACCGTAGCGCTTCCCAGAGCTTCAACGGCTGGCAGTTTACGAATAATGGCATGACGACGTGCCATGCGGTTTACACCTATAGCCAGGGTGATTGTTACCACTGCTGGTAATCCCTCGGGAATTGCACTGACAGCCAGAGCAACAGCAGCTTCAAACATATAAATCCAGGACTCACCCTGCCCTAATCCGATAGCGAAAGTCAGGGTTGCTAGAGTCAAAATAACGTAGAGCAGAGTACGACTGAACTTCTCAAACTTACGGGTTAGGGGAGTACTGAGACTAACCCGTCGCTCCATTGACTGAGAAATTTGTCCGACTTCCGTTGCATCTGCTGTCGCGACCACAATTCCCCTACCCTGCCCAAAGGTGACAAAACTCCCAGCGTAGGACATATTAATCCGTTCCGCTAAGGTCGTATCCTTCGATAAAGCTTGGACGGATTTCTCCACTGGAACCGATTCTCCCGTCAAAGCAGATTCATCAACCTGTAAATTGCGAGTTTTTAACAGTCTTAAGTCTGCTGGTACTTTATCTCCTGATGCGAGCAGAACTATATCTCCCGGTACTAAATCTCGTGAAGGTATTCGCAGCGCTTGTCCTTCTCGGACTACTATAGTCTCAGTCATTACGGCTTTTGCAAGAGAAGCAATTGCACCCTCTGCTTTAGCTTCTTGTACGTAGCCAATTGTCGCATTAATGAAAGTTACTCCCCAGATTACCCCTGCATTAGTCCAAGAACCTAAAAAGGCTTTGACAGCACCTGCAACTAATAGGATATACAGAAGCGGCTGATGAAACTGCAATAGAAATCTCAGCCAAGCAGGTTTTCCAGGCTTTACAGGTAGTTCATTCCAGCCATAGGTTTCGTAACGAATTGCAACTTCCTCTGCGGTTAAACCCCTTTCTAAATTGCTCTTAAAAAATTCAGTTGCTGATGGGGCAGACATTTCATGATAAGTAATGCCATCAAAAGAAGGGGACTTAACTTGATTTTGCACCATATCTTCCAATAAACCATCCAGGTTTTCCTACTCCTATAAATCGATGCTAGCTCATATCGCATTTTTCGTGCATAAAATGTAGGCATCGCAGTCATAAGAATGTATATAGGAGAGGATTTAATCATCTTTTTATAATAAGATTTGTAGCAATTTTATATTTACTATTCAGGGTTTTGAGGGAATAGTTTGTATCCCCTCACAACAATCTCACATTTATAATTACTTCAGAATAAAAAGATATTAATTCAAAAGTAGTTAATGAGGGAATTAGGAGTTATAAGTAGCAATGAGATTATCAATTACGGGAGCATCCCTCCAAAGAACAAATATTTTACCCAACACCCTGTAAGGGTGTG
>CAKZYM010001018.1 GCA_937884685.1 uncultured Calothrix sp. | reverse complement strand
AAAAAACGAATAATTTTTGGACCTAACGATGTAAAGTTAATCGGTTCAATATGAATATCCTCATTCACCGTCCAGTCAGCGAAAGGCCCGGATTTTACTGGCCCTCCTTTAAATGTTCCTACTCCCGGAATCTCAACTTCAACTCCTTCACCATTCCCACCCATAAAATCGTTACTAAGCATTACATCTAAGGCTCTGGGGTCTGTCCAATCCCAGTACGGAATAGTAACGCTAGGGTCTACTTTTTGTAAAGCATTTTCCAGGTTATCTAGTAGCTGTCGATGCCAAGGTAAAAATGCAGGATGTCCTGGATGAGCGGGGTTATAACCTGCTGCTGGACCCGAAGATTTAAAACGTTTCTCGAATCCTGCGACCATAACGTGCTGTAGAACAAGTTGGTCAAAAAGACTGAGTTTACTACCTTCGGGAATGGTATTTTTAACTTTTTTCAGAGCGTTAATAAATGCAGCTTTTTCTTCGGATGTGAGGTCAACAATACTTTTACGTACTGAAAGATTCGCATCTGATTTAGCTTGGGGATAGACTGGAGCGGGAAGAGAAGCCTTGGGAACAGGGGTCATTTCATAAGAGACACCATCATGAATTCCAGGTTGGGATACAGTTTTATTATTAGTGAAATTGCGTAATTGCGAACTAAAAATTATTACTGTAGCCGTAATCGCGAGTAAGAGGAAAAAGGCTAAAAGCGAAAATTTCCTGAGTTTATTTAGAGTGTTCACGGTATTGGATAAGGTTGATTTTCTAACTATTTAACGATGTTGTTGTTATTTATAATTTCTAGAGAATTGGTAATTGTAGTAAATTATTTTCACATTTAGAATGATAAATAATCATCAGTAATTGATATTAGTAATATTAGAATTGCTTTAAAATTTAGGTACAAGGTAGTACTGTATAATCTTCTTGAAAACATATCAAATCAATATTTTTTGCATTACTTAATAAGTCTTGTGCTGTTAATAAACCAGCTATTGTCCATGTTTGAAAGGAACGGGCTTCTTTACCAATTAAACGTCCGTATAAACCATCGTAATATTCGGGATATTTATCTTGATGTAAACGAGATGCAGCGATAGAAATAGCACGTTCTGTTAATTCGTTTCTGTTAGTTTTTTGAGCGGCCGCAGCTAAAAGCCATAATAAAAAAGGCCAGTTACCACCGTTGTGATAAGACCAAGGCATATTTTTAGCATCGTAACCGGTAACTATACTCCAATCTCGTCCTTCAAGAGCGGGATAACAAATTTTTAAAGGCATTTTTCCGACTAAAGTTTGCCATTTCTGCTCGATTAAATCCATGATTTGTTGCGACTGTTCCGGGGAAGCCAAATCGAAAATAATCGCGATAAGATTACCTTGAGAGAAAAAGCGAAAATCCATCCTTCCGGGACCGAGATTACCGATAAAATAACCTCCTTTATCCGGTAGCCAAATATTTAACCATTCTGGAATTGATTCTGGATAAACGTTAAATTGATTGATTACAGTTTCGCCAAATTCTTCTACTCTATAACGATAAATATCATTAAGCTTTTGATAATCTAACCAATAATATTTACGGATATGATATGCCAAATGACCCAAACGTTCTTCGATGATACTAATATAATTATCTCCTGGTTCAAGTAATTCTTTAGCTGCTTTTAATGAACCATAAAATAATGCTTGTATATCCAGAGGATAACCGTGAACTCCCATTCTACGGTCAATCATAAATGAACCATCGGGAACTAACAAAGTGGGAAACATATCAAACCTGCTGATTAAACACAGGTCTAAAATTAGTTTGATACCTCTTTGGAACTCTGACGTGCGAGCAAGAGATAAATCCCCAGTCGCTTTCACATAAGCTCGTAAAATTATTAACCACCAAAATCCAGAATCAACAGGAGCTACACTGGCGATCGCCAATTCTCCGAAGTCACCTTTAACTGTTTCTTTCCCGTTGTCATCCTTGATAATAAAGCTTGCTGGCATTAAGCCTTTACCTGGCTTAAAGCAATCCATTACTTTCTCACCACTCTGAAGTTTGAGTGTTTCTACTAAGAAGTTACGTACAATTTCGGCTTGACCATTCATCAGTAAAGCCATTGCAGAAACAGCAAAGTCACGGACAAAGCAGTGATTATAGTTCAGAGAATCCATCTGCGAATCGCAAGCTGCTACCGTTCCTACCGGGGAACCATCATAGTAAATAATGGATTTTTCTAAAGCTTCTCTCGCTTCGGAATATAGATTACTTGGAAGCATTTTATTAATACCTTAAATATTTAGTTGGTAATTGGTAATTGGTAATTGGTAAGTGGTAATGAGTAATGGGTAATAGGTAATGGGTAACAGAAATTGTATTAAATACTTTGTGTGAAAGCTTGACTGAGCATAATAAAATAGTAAATAGTTTTCTTATTAATTCAGTTCTCTTAAGAGGACTTTGGCTATTAGCTGGGGGTTTGCAATCCTCAGCAGTGTTGAGAATAGTGCAAGATTTTAAATGTTGATAAACTGATAAATCAATATAGTTAATGATTATTTGTTTAATCCGCAATATCAAATATAAGATTACTTCAAATATTTTTAAATAAAACTCGCTATATAAATTTAAAGTTTTCTATTACTCATTACTTATTACTCATTACCCCTTACCTCTTACCTATTTTTTAATCCCAATCTGGACTAAACCATAAATGAGCTTTTGCATCTAATTGATTTTGTATATAGGTTATTTCTATATGACTGACTTCTCTAACTAAAATACTTGATGCTCTATTCCCTAAAAAATCAGAAATCATTTTCAAATTAGCGGGCCAAGGTATGGGAGAATATTTTTCGTAAGATAATCCCGACCAATTTAAAAGTGCTGCATACTTTTTTGGAGTACACAACTTATTTTCAATCATAAAATCGAATAAAGGTTGCCAATAACAATCCTTATATAAATCTTGATATATGAAACAGTCAAAGCTTACTTGAGGTGCAACTGTAATACCTAATTCTACTTTTATAACAATCGCATCTACAATCTCATCAAGAAACAAAGCTAATTTTTCTAATTCGACAATTGAACCCCTCCACCCAATTCTAGTTAAATATTCGCAAATAGCGAGAGGAGACATACCGCTAATACTTAATTGGATAGAATCTTGTGGAGAAGGTTGAAGAATTCCTAATTCTAAAACTTGAGCTTCTGTAGGTAATGCAGTTAAGGATAATTCAAGATTTGTTTGAAGATAAGAAGGAATAGTAAGATTATTTAATGGTTCAACAACTTTCTTGATAAACCAAGTACAAAAGGTGCTGATATCTCCATTTAAACATTGTAAATCGCCTTCTTGCAAATTAAAAAAAATTGAAGGAATAGGGATTTCTGCATTATCTCGACTTAATTCAAAATCTAATACAATGCTACCAATTTCTTGACTTAAACGAGATTGAGAACAGTTACAATCCATGCATAATTGCTGTATGCGTTGCCATATTGATTCTGAACGCATTTTTGCTGGTAATTTAATAGCATTTTTCAATGCATGAGTAGAAAAATGAACGGTACTATTATCTTCACCTAAAGGACATTCTAAGAAAGCTCCCCATGTTGGCTTTAAGGTTCGGGAAATTGTTTTAATTCTCGATAAAATTCTGTGATTAACTAGTTCGGAAGAAAGATAAGGTGCAACTGCATCTAAGTAGTCAACTAAATAGTCATACATTTAAATCTTTTGATTCACGTTTGAAATTATGTGTGTGGTAACACAACATAGAGTACTTTATCAGTTTCTTGCAAAACTCTAATTTCTATTTCTGTTGGTAATTGAGTTCCAAAATGTTGAGCAATAGCTATTTTAGGATTTTCAATCAATGCTGTTTTAAAGGAAGAATCTTTAAAAGCTTGGACAATTAATAATTCTTCAAATTTCCTGCGATTTTTATTATTTAATCCCATCATCCAAAACTAAGTAAGTAATAACTTTGAGCAGATAAAATTAATCTAAACAAAGCAAGCGCAACCTGTATTTATCCGATAGAAAGAATACCAAAATCATTCAGAGATACAGGTAAATTATTTGCGCTTCTACTTTGCAACGGAGAACAACAATCTATATGTATGTGTAGCTATGTGAGAAGTTTTGGAAATAGCTTCGATATTTATTTACATTGGCAATCCATAAGTTAAGCTATGGATGTCATAAACTCTGACATTCGCATCACCATCAACTAGTTGGGAAAATTCTTCTAACAAAGGAGTTACATAAGGTTGTTTAAGATGCTCTACCAGTGCTTCTCTACTTTTCCATTCTTCAAAGTATATAAAAGAATTAGGAATACCAGCTTCTTCATAGAAACTATAGCTAATATTACCCGATTCCGCTCTGCTGGGTTCTAAACCGGAGTTTGCTAATTCTAAAAATCTTTCTCGCTTCTCAGATTTAATTTTATATCTTCCTGCGAGAACTATTGGTATTTCTACATTATTAGTTTGTTGGGTCATTATTTAAATACTTGGATTGATTTTAATAGCTTTCAATACAAGGCTAGAAGTTAGATAATCTATGATTAAATCTACCTTTTATATAAGTTGTATTGCAATGGTAATTTTGTTGATTTAGTTGGTAATTTTATGGATTTTAATTTATACCCAACTACAAAGTTTTGTTAATACCAATTACAATAAATCAACTAATACTAATTCTGTATGAGCTTGCGCTTAATCTCTCTCATTCGCTTATGAGTGGAGCTACCATTGCAAAGCCAACCTACTTTGGCTAAAGAGGGTCGCATCTTTATAAAGAAAGGGTATAAGAAACGGAAGCACCTTCAATAGATAACTCCAGCTTTACTCGTCGTTATTAATTAACAATTACCTCTTACCTACTACCCCTTAGCTATTTTCTTTCAATTCGGAAAATGCTTCCAGGATTTAGGAGGCTTTTTATGAATTTGACGGAAATGTTTTACAAAGTGACCTGTATCAGGATAACCTACAGCTTCAGCAATTTTGCATACAGGTAATTCGGTTGATAATAACAGACAACGAGCTTGAAACATGCGACGTTGAACAATCCACTGATAAAGAGTTTTACCAGTTAGACGACGTACTAAACTAGTTAGATATGAAGGTGTATAGTTGAAAGCTTTTGCAACATCATTCAAACTAATAGATTGATGATAATTGAATTCGATAAAATCAAAAATTGCTCTTAACTGGGGGTGTTCGGGAAACTGAAATTTTTCAGTTGCTTTTTGTTTTCCAGAAGGCTTAATATTGAAGATTATATTTGCAGATTTTTCGGTAATTAATTCTGTTTGTTCGGGGGAATCTTGAGTTTCTAATTCCGAAAGCTGTTCTAGTATTTGTAGTTCAATTTGGCGAATAGTTTCTAAGTCTTGAATTAACTGATTTTTTGTCAGTGCTGTATCCTTCATAGATGCTTTCTCCCTTCTATGAATACAATTAAGGTGTGTTTATCTAGCTACGGGTAATTCGACATCGACTGTTGTACCTGTTGTCAAATTTGACTGAATTAATAACTTACCCCCATGAGCTTTTACAATTTGTTCTACTATTGATAAACCTAACCCCGTTCCATCAGATTTTGTTGAATAAAAAGGTTGAGTTAATTTTGATAAATTAAACGAAGAAATGGGAGAACCACCATTATTAATGATAATACGCACGTAGTCTTGATGTGGATAACAAACTCGCCATTTTATTAATTCACCATCTTCAACTGCTTCACAAGCATTGCGAAGAAGATTGATAAATATCTGTTTAAGTTTATCTGCATCACCTAAAATACTTATTGGTTGTGGAAAAGGTTTAAATTCTATAATTTTTCCTTTAGCTTGCGGCATTTGTTCGATGATGGTCAAAGATTTTTCGATTAAGCTGTTTACATCTAGTTCGGATAATTGCAAATTATTGGGTTTGGAATAAAGCAATATTTCTTGCAGTAAACGCTCTAATCTTTTTTCTTCACTTGTTGATAATGATAAACGTTCTTGTACTGGGTGTGGTAAATTGTCAACTTTTTGAAAATACTCTAACCCCATTTTTACTATAGTTAAAGAATTGCGAATTTCATGAATTACTGATGCAGTAAATTCACCAACTTTTGCAAGATGATTACTTCTCTCTAGTTTTGCTTTGAGGATATTTAATTCTTTGACATAGGCAGCTATTTTAGTTTTAAAAATACTACTCATTTTTTTCTGTTGCTGATTCAAACGATAGTTTTCTATCTTTGTTGCAGCTAGTTCGGCGAACATTTCTAGGGTTAAAACTTCCTCCTTTGTATAAGATAATGCCTGTTTCTTTAAAGCGCAAATTGCTCCAACTATTTGTCCCGATATTGTTTGTAATGGAATATAAATATATTCATTAAACGCTTTCTTGTATTCTCGATTTTGTTTAATATATTTGATTGTTTTATTAATTATGTTTTTATATGTTTCTGATTTACATTTAGTATGATTACTGGCTATAATCTCTTCCTTACTTCCCTGACAAACAATAATAATTAATTGCGAGCAGTTGACTAGCTGACTAATTTTACAAGCAGTTTGATACAGAAAGTTACCAAGTTCCTGAGATTGAGAAATTGCTATAGTTGAAGATGTTGTAACAAAAGTTTGCTTAGATTTATCTTGTTGCTCGCAATCGTGTTTATTAAAATTGATTAAGTTACTTTTCATTGATTTTCTCGCTAAAACACCACCAAAATTTGTTTCCCACGTTCTAATCTGAAACACATCTTTATTCTAGAAATCTTTCAAACTCCATCAAGAGTTATATCCGAAGACTCAGCGTAATATGACTTAATATTACAAATTAAATATTACAAATGATTGCAATTACCTTTCCTGCGTACTACTAGTTTGCGCGACAGCAAGGTATTTGAGGATAAAGATAAGGGTAAACTTAAGGGATAAGTTAGAAATGCGAAGTGTAAGAGGGGTATAGCGAACAAGTATATTGATTTTACTTTAATGGGAAAAGAGTATCTTGTTTTCAAGAAGCATTAAGTTATTAATAGTAACTCAGTTGATTCAAAATGTATAACTTTGAGTTGCAGCAAAAGTACGAAACAGATTTACAAGCTCGGAACTTTGTTCGTTTTTCCATTTAAGCCCAATTTGGCGACATATATCAAACTCTGAAATATTAATATACTTTATTCCAGATAAATTACTCCAA
Source organism: uncultured Calothrix sp. (assembly GCA_937884685.1). Classification (GTDB taxonomy): domain Bacteria; phylum Cyanobacteriota; class Cyanobacteriia; order Cyanobacteriales; family Nostocaceae; genus Rivularia. The sequence goes on along the minus strand of CAKZYM010001018.1, from coordinate 2,551 downwards.
ACTGGCATGAAACTAATACCTAAACCTTCTTGAATTAGGTGAATTACCCATTCTTCTTGGTTCGCTAAGTAAACTGTTCTGGTTTTCACTCCGGCTGACTTATATATTAAAGGGTTTTCACGCCAAAATTCACAATTAATTCTTTCTATATATGGTTGTTCATCTAGCTCCGATATACTAATTTCTTCTCTTTGTGCAAAAGGGTGAATTTCTGGAACGGCTAGCAAAAGTTGCTGCTCAAACAGTTTTACTGAAGTCTCGGGGTTTTCATCACCATTTAAAACCGTCAGAATTAAGTCAACTTCTCCATCTTCTAGCAATTTATTAAGATTATTTACATAACTATCTTTGAGTTCAATGGTTATATGTGGATGTTCGACTCGAAAAGCACTAACTAAGCTAGAAATAACTGAAATCCGCAATGTACAAACGACCCCTAATCTAAGCGTTGGATGCTGCTGGAAATATTGAAGTGTTTGCAGTGCCGATTGGTATTCTTGAATTATATTACGAGCTTTTCCCAAAAAAATGTTGCCTGCTGCTGTTAAGGTTGCTCGTCTTCCACCTCTTTCAAATAATACTACACCTAATTCCTGCTCTAATTTCTTTATCCCAGCGGACAAAGATGGCTGCGAAACAAACAAGAGTTCTGCGGCCTTAGTGAACCCTTGCGTTTCAACAATAGCTAAAAAATACCGAAGTTGAGACAAATCCATTTGTATAGATAAAAGCTATGACTTCAATCGCGAAAACCGTCTTGCTATTTCACTTAATCTTATTTACTTTATCAGGAGGAAGGTAAAAAGAGGGTAGCTAAGAATAAGCAATTAATAACTTGTAATTGCTAAAGGTAATGTTTAATTAGTAATTTGTAATGGGTAATGTTTAACAATGAAGTATTTATTTTACTACGATTAAATTATATATTTATATATATATGATTTTATGGCTTATAGTCAATATATCTGGTATTAAACAACACTTAATTTGGTAAGATAAGTAAATTAACTTATGAGACTTATTCTTAAGATTTTTGTTGCTTTTGAGAATAATATAAATTGTAATTTGGAGGATAAATTTTGAATTAAAGCTGCGTATTTATTTAATTAAGGCTTTTTTTATAACTGCCTGAATAACTTTTTAGCTTATATTGCAGTGTATGATAGATGATTTATCCTAGCTTCTAGATATATTTATAATTGATGATTAGATAATTTATAACGTTTATGACTATTTTATTAATACCTTATTAGTCAAAATTCAAATAAAAGATTAATATAGCTTTGCAGCACTAAATAAAGTTATCTTTAGCTCACGAAGGTAGAAAATAGATATGCTAAAAATATAGACAATATAGAAGTTAATTTTGCATAATAAATTTTAATTATTTTTAGATACTTTGCATGATGTTTATAATCAGATATTAATGAACATTATTCTCTAAAAAAGAGAGGTTGAAAACTGATAAATATATTAACTTTATAAGTTATATATTGGGAGCATCCCAATTATGCAAAAAACCCGCAGACTAGAAGTCTGGGGCTAATAGTACAAAGCCCCTTCGGGTTCGCTAGTTTCCGGAGCCAAATAAGCGCGTTAGCGTTAGCGTCTCCTGAAAGGAGATACCCGGAGGGGCTTTGTTTATATAGTCACACCCTTACAGGGTGTTGGGTAAAATATTTGTTCTTTGGAGGGATGCTCCCTATATATTTCCTGAATAAGTTCTAACGATGAGCATCAAATCATCAACGTAACGCATGATTGCTGAGTTATATCTGCAAATCAGGGTCAGAGGTGCATTGATGATAGAGCAATGTTAAAGCTTAATCCTTAGAAGAATATAAAAAGAGGAAATCACGAAAACCGAAGCCTTAAAGAACTAATTTTCCAAAAATGGAAATTTAATTTCCAAAATTGGAATATAATTTTCCTTAAAAGCCAATGACTCACAGAATAGTTATTGCGATGATACAAACTAGATGATAAGTAAACAGCGATAATCAAGCTGTTCAAAGTTATCGTAATTTTGTGTCAATATAAATTGGAGTTAACAATGTATTTCTTCTTGGATGCAATTATTTGTGATGGAATAAAACTGTTCTACAAGCTTTTAAGTTCTGCGTCTGTAATTTAATATTTGTTTACTTAGCTTATTAATCTAATTGTTTTACTTAGACTGTTTAATAACCGCTGCATTTTAGGTTTCAGTGTTTTATTTATACAGTTGAAATTGTCATTAACCTACCGTTGCTTGTAGTGTAACGGAGTGGGTTTTCGTGACTTTTGCAATTACTTAAAGCAAAAAAGAATATAGCAATATAAAAATATCTATTGGTATTTACTTGTATAGTAGAATAAATATTCTTAGTCAAAAGTATCCTTGTAATTTAGATTATAAAAGCAGAAAAATTTTAAACCAGTATGTCAAGGTTAAGAAATTGCTATTGTAACTTACTTAAGTTTGATTTTAAATTTATCTTTATCGTTAAATTTATTTTTATATTTTAATTTCTTGTTTCAATAGTGATTAAAGATTAAAGATATAGACATA
>CAKZYM010001017.1 GCA_937884685.1 uncultured Calothrix sp. | reverse complement strand
CTTACCAGAACCTATGAAATCAGCTAGCTTGAATACTCGCAAAACTATTAACGATAGTTTAATTGGCTTATTCCCCGAACGAGAGTCAAAACTTAAGCCCCACGAACGAACTCGTAAAGCGATAGAAGAAGCTGAGAAAGGAAAGTGAGGAGTGAAGAGTGAGGAGTTGAGAATTATAAATTAGAAATTCTTAACTCCTAACTCCTAACTCTTAACTCTTAACTCTTAATTCTCAACTCTTAACTCCTAACTTTTTACGCTTCTTGCATCCAGCTAAACATGGCTCTTAAATCTTTACCTACATTTTCAATGGGATGCTCTGCTTCTTGACGACGCATTGCTGTGAAACCTGGTTTTCCGGATTGATTTTCGGTAACGAAATCTCGCGCAAATTGTCCAGATTGAATTTCTTTGAGAATTTTACGCATTTCTGTTTTGGTTTCGTCGGTTACTACCCTTGGACCTCGGGTATAATCACCGTACTCAGCAGTATTTGAAATACTATCGCGCATTTTTGCAAGTCCACCTTCTACAACTAAGTCAACAATCAATTTGACTTCGTGGAGACATTCAAAATACGCTAGCTCTGGCTGATAACCTGCTTCTACTAAAGTTTCAAAACCGGCTTTGATTAAAGCACTCAAACCACCGCATAATACTGCTTGCTCGCCGAATAAGTCAGTTTCGGTTTCTTCACGAAAAGTTGTTTCTAAAATACCACCGCGAGTTCCACCGATACCTTTAGCGTAAGCCATTGCTTTGTCGCGTGCTTGTCCGGTTTTGTCTTGATAAATTGCAAACAAGCAAGGTACTCCCTGTCCTTGTTCGTAGGTGCGACGTACTAAATGTCCCGGACCTTTAGGCGCTATCATTACCACATCTACATTTTCCGGTGGTACAACTTGTCCGAAGTGAATGTTAAATCCGTGAGCAAAGGCTATAGTATTTCCTTCTTCTAAATTCGGTTCAATTTCTTCTTTATAAACGCTTCTTTGCACCTCATCGGGTAGCAAAATCATGATAAAGTCGGCTGCTTTCGCTGCATCAGCTACGCTTTTGACTGTTAACCCACCTTCTTTGGCTTTCGCAGCAGATTTACTACCCGGATACAGTCCAACAATCACATTCATGCCGCTCTCTTTCAGATTAAGAGCGTGGGCATGACCTTGAGAACCAAAGCCAATAATCGCTATAGTTTTTCCTGCTAATAGGTCTAAATTAGCATCCGAATCGTAGTACATCCGAGCCATAGTTTCGCCTTGTGGGATAAGCATCCTGATTGATTACAGAATATTTATATTACCGTAAAGCGGGTACAAAATTTTGGATTCAGTTTAGAAAGTTAAGAGTTAGGAGTTAGGAGTTAGGAGTTAATATTTTCCTATTCTCTGTTCCCGATGCCCAATGCCCAATGCCCAATTCGTAATTCATACTCTCGAAAATCCACCCATCACCCATCCAATCGCCAATGCCACAGCAGCAATCCCGGTTAAACTCAACATTGCGGCATCAAAACTATCTAATCCGTTTCTTAACTGTCTTCCAGATTTATTGACAGTTACCACTAAATTAGAATACCAAACTATACGGAAAGCCCATGCGTCCAAGCCTACTAAGGCTAATGTTGCGATAAAGAATAATATAAAAGCAGGAACAACTACTCCGCGTGTTTTGCAAACGAAAATTAATACGAATATAAATAATAAAATATTAAAACCTAAGAAACCCATAAATAGTGGGTTCAAAGCTGATGATTGTGGTGATGGTAGATAACATAAAAATGCTGCCAAAATAGCCCTAGAGCCAATCAAAGATGCTACTAATAATTTTGTATTTTTAAATATTATATAAACTGTTGCTGCTAAAGGGAAAATTGCGAAATAAATGACTATTAATTGTCTTGATATATCTTCTGGGACAAAAGGTATATTTACAGGTGTATCTATATTAGATGCAAATATCATCCAGCCATTGAATATAGAAATCATAAAAAAGGAAAACAACCATCCCCAATTCATTACTAAAGGGTTTTGGGAAAATCTACGATAGTATTGGTTATTGTTTATTGTATTAGATACAATTCTAAAGGGTTGCATGGGAAGATATTTAGGTATACGATGGTGTATTTTCGTAATCAAATTTAGCAGCTAATTAATTAAAAAAGATGATGTATCAAGCACATATTATTTAAACTAATGTCAATTTTTCAATTCAAAAATAATTTTTTGAATCTACATATATGAACTTAATACAATTTTAATATAGTTTTTGCTTTCAAATAATTAAACATATTTATACGATATATATTTTCGTTGATGATACATAGATAAATAGATGAAAAAATAAATAAGCATAGCAAAAACTACGCTAAATAATATTCATTCAGCATAAAAATAATTCCTATTCATAATTTTTATTCTTGCCGTAGAATTGGTGCCGAAAATATTATTGGCAATTTTTAGAAGTCGAAATAATCGGTCTTACGAAGTTTCTCTATCAATTTGTTGTATCTCAACTTCTGATAATTTAATATCAATTGCTTTGACTGTATCTTCAATGCTGCTGACTTGAGTAGCAGCAGGAATCGGTAATATACAAGATGATTTACCAAGTAACCACGCTAGAGCGATGCAGTATACCGAAACATTTTTCTCTTCAGCTAACTTTTTGATTGCGGAAATATCTGCTAACCCCTGATGACGACGACGACCACCGAAGGGACTCCAAGGAATAAAAGTCAAACCTTCGTTTTCGCAATATTCCAATACTCCATCTGTTTCCGGTTGTCGCTGCCAGGGATTATATTGATTTTGAACCGAGACGATATCAACTACATCCCGTGCTTGCTTGATTTGTTCTACCGAAAAATTAGAAACCCCGATTCTATTAATCATTCCTGCTTCCTGAGCTGCTTTTACAGGTTCTAAAGATGCTTCAATAGTGTAATCTGGGTCTGGTGCGTGAAGTTGCCAGATATCTATAGGTTTATTACCACCGAAAGCTTCAAAACTAACTCGAATAGTTTCGCGTAAATGCTCTGGATTACCGTTGATAGTCCAACTTTGATTGGGTCGCATCAATCCACCTTTTGTAGCGACAGTAATATTACTTGTATCACCGCTATAAGTTTGTAAAGCCTTGTGAATCAATCGCTCGTTATGATGCTTGTCCGATTCATCCTTACAGTATGAGTCAGCAGTATCAATAAAAGTAATCCCTAAATCCAAAGCACAATGAATCACCTTTATTGATTGCGATTCGCTCGGACGGTCATAAACTGACATCGGCATTCCACCCAAACCAATCGCGCTTACAAGCACACCGCTTTTACCAAGTTCTGTGGTTTCCATATCTTAGACTTAAAATAATTAAAATCCCCAGTGCCATTATTGGTTTAACAGCTAAAGCAGGGTTTAAGAAACCATCCAAAGGCTATATTTTTGCATCTTTGGTACAAAATGTTCCCGGTTTATTGTTTCCCTTGGGAAGATGACAAAAAAGACACAGTATCCAAAACATTGAAGTGACGAAGGGGGTAGGGTTCTAAGCCCTTGTTATATTTCGGAATATTAGTTCAAAGCTTTTAGCTATGATAATCTCGCTCAAGCTATCTTGAATTAAGATATTTGCAAATTAGTTATAACTAAAATCAGTATTTACACTTTTATTATGTTTAAATTCTACACAAATTTTTATCCGAATTTACTCACAGCTAAAACAAGTTTAATTTTGAGTCTTTTTTTAGGAAGTTTTATTTTCACAAGCTGTGCTTCTGCTTCGTACAATCAAGAAACTTCTGCTCCTCAACAAACTGCTGCTGATTCTCAAGCAATTCAAGAAGTTGCTGATTTTGCTCAAGGGTCAGAAGTTCCTCAAACAAAACCGCAGCTAATAAAAAAAGCGAGAATGACCATAGTTGTTAAGTCTTTAGATAAAAGCGTTGATGCTGTGGAGAAAGTCATCAATCAGCAGAAAGGCTATTTGCTTAGTTTACAAGAAACACAAATTGATAATTCCAATTATCGTTCTAGTGCTACTGTTCAAATGCGAGTTCCGCAAAATGTTTTAGAAAATACTCTTAGCCAGTTAGCCGAATTAGGAATCGTACAAAGTCGTAATATTACTGCTGAAGATGTTGGAGAAAAAATTGTTGATTTTCAAGCAAGATTGACCAATTTACGTAGAACCGAAAGTAATTTGCAGAAAATTATGGATAAATCTGGTTCTATTAAAGATGTTTTAACTGTTTCTCAAGAACTGAGTAAAATACGAGAACAAATCGAACGAATTACTGCTCAATTGAAAAGTCTGCAAAATCAAGTTGCTTATTCCAAGATTACATTAGATTTAAAAGCAGCAGTTTCAAGTACTAGCAAACAACCCGGATTACCTTCACAAATTCAAGATACTTGGAATAATTCTACTAGTTCCTTTAGTGCATTTACCGTAGGGTTAATGAAGTTAGGAATTTGGTTAATAGTTTACAGTCCATATTTGTTAATTTTGGCTGCTGCTGGCTATTTTCTTAGGCGTAAACTTATTTCTTCGCAACGTTTACCACAAATCCATCAACCTAGAAATCCTGACAATAATTAATTAACTGGGGATTGGGAATTGGGATTTGGGAATTGAAAATAAACTTAAAAAAATAAATTCAATAGAAAATATAAGTTAAATGATAAATTTGTTTTTCTGTCTATGTAACGTTGTCAAATTAATTAATCATAAACATAAAGATAAATAAACCTGGTGTCTCAGAGATATCGGGTTTTTACCATATATCGGTGTTTATTGATATGCCTAGGAAAGATATTTTGGGAAAATATTTGTAAAAAAGATAAAATCGCCAGATACATTTTTAAAAGCATTGAAAACTCCGCTGATTTACTTTATCAAAGAAATAATATTCCATTTTTAATTTTCAATTCTTTATTCCCAATCCCCAATTCTCTCTGACGGGAGACGCTGCGCTAACGCACTCGCACTCTGCGAGAAAGCTTCGCTTACATGGGGAAAACCCAAGACCGCGCTGTCTCACCAATGCCCCAATTCCCAATTATTTACTTATAAAAGTTTACAAAACCATAAAATAAAGTGCGTTTGTACTTTTTATCACGAAATAATGACTGTTAAGAATGCCAAGATATGTGTTAGCACAAGCGTATCCGAACTCTTATGCCAGAATTACGTCAGTCAATTGCCCAGCATTACCACGAACGCACTAAGTATGACCCAGAAACTATATCAGCCAAAAATAAAGGCTTGGACTGGGCTAAACAACCGGTACCTTTTAAAGAGTACAAAATTGGTTCTACTTTCGATTTAAAACCTTATATCAAAGAAAAATCAGATTCGTTCGATAATAATTCGGAAGCTCAATGGTGGCAAAGGCTTTCCAGGCTACTGTTTTGCAGTTATGGTTTAACTGCGAGAATGCCTTCTATGGGAAGTACGGTTTATTTACGTGCTGCTCCTTCTGCGGGAGGTATGTATCCAGCAGAAATGTATGTGATTTCTAAAGGTACTCAGCTTTTACCTCCTGGTTTGTACAACTATCAATGCCGAACTCACTCCCTTATGCATTATTGGGAAAGTGATGTTTGGCAAAAGTTACAATCAGCTTGTTTGGAAAATGATTCTTTACAAAACGCTGAACTAGCGATTGTGATTACTTCTGTTTTCTATCGCTCTTTTTGGCGTTATGAAGATAGAGCTTATCGTCGAATTTGTCTCGATAGCGGACATCTTATCGGTAATATCGAATTAGCTAGCGCTCTTACTAACTATCATCCTCATTTAATCGGTGGTTTTGTTGATGAAGATGTCAACGAACTCCTTTATGTTGACCCCAAACTTGAAGGTGCGATCGCAGTTGTTGGTTTGACGGATTTACAAGAGAACAAACAAAAGAACGAACGGGAGAACGAGCAAAAATCTAGTTTAGCTCCCACTGCTTTACCTTCTGCGACTGAAACTAATTATCCGCGCATTCCTGATGGAGAACTGCTCAATTATTTTCATTGTGCGACACAGATTCAACCAGGTACGGTCGGTAAATTAAATTTACCCAAAGTAAACAAAGATAAGTCAATTGAAGACAAATACAACTTTAGTTTTTGCGATAAAGTCTCTACCGTTACTAAACCAGTTCACTGGGGTAAAAAACTTGAAGAATTAGAAGAAACTATTCTTAAACGTCGTTCTACTAGAGCTTTTAGCGGTGAAAGTTTGCAATTTGATGAGTTAAAATCTTTACTCGATTTCACTTATCAACCTCAAAATTACATTGACCAAAATTTAGATAGTTCTCCAGACTATTTCGATTTAAATCTAATCGAAACTTTTATTGCTGTTTCAGGAGTAGAGGGTTTAGAAAAGGGGTGTTATTATTACGCTCCATTTTCACAAGAATTGCGTCAAATACGCTTTAAAAATTTCCGAAGACAGCTACATTTCCTTTGTTTAGGGCAAGATTTGGGGCGAGATGCATCTGCTGTAATTTTCCACACTGCTGACCTTAAAGCCGCTGTAGCTCAATACGGCGACAGAGTTTACCGTTATCTGCATATGGATGCAGGACATTTAGGACAAAGGCTTAACCTAGGTGCAGTCCGCTTAGGTTTGGGGGTTAGCGGTATTGGCGGATTCTTTGATGACAAAGTTTCGGAAGTCCTGGGTATTCCTAACGATGAAGCGGTTCTCTATATAACTACTTTAGGAAGACCAAGATAGTCAGAATGCCAAATACCCCTCGATAATGTGCTATGCCGATTTCAAGGTAAACTCAAGCTTTAAATATGGTTAATAACTAGCAGTAAATACAAAAGCTTTTTACTACCTCATTAAGTAATATTAAGATGAAGTTTATCAAGAATCGGTATTGCTCGTATCTGATTATTGTAAATAGAAGTAAATACAGAAGTAGATTTGGAATTTCACGTTATCAATCCGTTAAAATACTTATATTTAAGATAATTCAACAACTCAGACAGTTTAAGGGGGCAAGGGATAAAACAAGGCAATATAGCTTTTAATTACTCCACATATCAACTAAAAGCGAATCAGCAAAGGGTTGATATAGATTTTTATCCGAAAATATATTTACACAAAACTACCTGAAATGGTGTTTTACTCTCCGAATACTTATCAAATCATTAAGAAAAGTTTTTGAACATCACACAATATGAATTTTATTAGCAGTGAATGGGTGACTCTAAGGTATGAATGTAAGTAAATTCATTACCGTATATTCACATAGATTGTTTCAATTAGTTTTATTAATATCCTTAAAACTGACATTTTTGAGTTATAACCTTTAAAATGAATTGTCAACCTGTAATATTACTTACCCAACTTCCGTTAAGATTGGTTTTGTAATCGGCTGCTAAAGTCTTAAAAGTAAATAGTTGCTAAAGAGGGATTATTCCCGAACTATTAGCAAATATGCCGTAAGACTTTATGTGGAATACGTGAAGTTCAAAGAATATTACTTAAAACCATTTCTATCAAAGGATTAAAAATCCCCGACTTTATCTCGTTTTCGTAATAAATCAAAAAATTACCTGCTTTGATATTCAGAGGTACAATGACCATTAATAGTTTTACTGAAGCAAAAAGACCAAGAAGACCAATTAAACAACAATTGGAATACCAAAGACCGGAATATCAACGACCAAATTTGATAGTTCCTGATGTTCCTCCTGTTCCGGATGTTCCCGACGACTACATGGAAACACCCGAAATTGGTCCAGACGGCAGTATTTTCACTTGTGCTAATCGCGGAAGAGTAGCAATTTTTATCGATGGTGCAAACTTATTTTATGCAGCATTGCAGCTTGGAATTGAAATCAACTATGCCAAGTTACTTAGCTGCTTAGCCAAAGATTCAAAATTGTTGCGTGCATTCTTCTACACGGGAGTAGATCCAACTAACGAAAAACAGCAGGGTTTCTTGTTGTGGATGCGTCGGAATGGCTATCGTGTAATCACCAAAGATTTAGTGCAATTCCCTGATGGTTCTAAAAAAGCAAATCTTGATGTAGAAATTGCTGTAGACATGATGAACTTAGCCCCTTACTACGACACAGCAGTGTTGGTAAGCGGTGATGGTGATTTGGCTTATGCAGTTAATGCAGTCTCCTACCAAGGTTCAAGAGTAGAAGTAGTTAGTTTACGTTCAATGACTAGCGAAAGCTTAATTGACGTTGCAGACTGCTTTGTTGATTTAGATGCAATCAAAAAACATATTCAAAAAGAATCAGATTCAGAGTACAGCTATAGACCGTTATCCAATTTTGATATACACCCACCAATTCACACAGAACAACCACATTACCCAAAATCCTAATTAATAATTCGTGATTCGTAGTTATGATGTGATTTTAGATTTTAGATTCTAGATTCTAGATTTTTTTTTGAGTCAGCACGGGAACACTTCTAACTCCCTCTCCTTAATAAGGAGAGGGTTGTGGTGAGGTAAAACAGGGATTTCAGATTGTAATTTTAAAACCTTTGAGCCAGTATTCTTGAAATATTCGCTTAACTTGCAATTTAAAATCTTTTAATTTCTAAGTTAACCCCTACATTCAATCTAAAATCCTTTAATGCATTGTGTTCTGAGAACATAGTCTAAAACCCAAAATAAAAGGTTCCTCACAATTGCGAATCACGATTTATAAATTACGAGACTGGTAAATTAACGCTGTAGAGAGTTTTTCCTTCTAAATTATGCAGCGAAACACTCATAGCTTTGTTCGTAGAATTGATTTTCACCGTACCAAAAAATTGCAAACCGTCTTTTGGTGAGCGATTTGGTTTCATTGTCGAATCCACGCTTTGAAATTTGACTTGGGGTCCAAAAGTATTATCAAGCTGATTTGGACCGAAAGTACCGGAATTTAGAGGACCTGCAACAAACTCCCAAAATGGATTAAATTCATTAAACTGCGCTTTGTTGGGGTCGTAATAATGGGCTGCTGCATAATGTACATCAGCAGTTAACCAAACCACATTGCGGATATTCTTCTGTTTAATAAAACGCAATAAATCGGCAATCTCTAATTCCCTCCCTAACGGTTCACCATCACCATTAGATGCGTTTTCAAATTTGGTTTTACCATCTTTCACTA
>CAKZYM010001016.1 GCA_937884685.1 uncultured Calothrix sp. | reverse complement strand
AGTCTTTTTGAGCAACTAATTGATTCAATTCGCGGTATCGTAGAAATCGAAAAAACAAAACGAGAACGCAATTTAAATACTACAATAAATACTCTCGGTATCGGCTTTGGTGGTGGTGCAATTATTTCAGGTGTAGTTGTACAACACATTGAGAAAATTCAGCAACCTGTAGATTTTTCTTTCTCTTTTAATAAACCACTACATCCTTTTTATGCTTCTTTATTTATCAGTATTGCAGCAACTTTGTTTTTTACTCTTATAGGTTGGTTAATATCCAGACAAAAATAGAATATTTCCAAATCCCTATCTAAAGATTGAATAATTTACCCTTAACTTAAAATTAATTCTCTCTCAAGTTTAGATTAATATCTATTAACTTTCCTTACAATAAAAGTTACCTTCGTATTACACCAATGGTGAAATAAAAATGCTGCTATTTATTAAAAATTTTAGTCGTTGGGGTAAGGTTAAGTTAACCGAATTGTGGAACAGTAATAGCGGTGATTGGCATTGGTTATCAGAAAAGCCTATGCCTATAGCTGGTATTAACCGCAAGTTATGGAGAGGTGCTGTACCTTCCTTGAGTTTCTATACTTTATTATCTCTATCAGCAGTTATTTCAACTTTTGGACTATTAGCAAATAGTGCAGCTACTATAATCGGTGCGATGATTATTGCTCCTTTGATGGGACCGATAATTGCTATTGCTTACAGCATGGTAGCAGCAAATCAGCGGCTGTTAAAGCGTTCGAGTTTTACGCTGATTAAAGGTGTATTGCTGACTGTTCTGATTTCTATAGCTATTACTAAGTTAGTTGGTATTAGAACTTTTGGTTCTGAAATTATGGGACGTACTAGTCCTACGTTGTTAGATTTAGGGGTCGCATTAGCAGCGGGTGCAGCTGGTGGTTTTGCGTTCACCAGACGCAGTATTGCTAATGCTTTACCGGGAGTAGCCATTTCGGTCGCTTTGGTTCCACCTTTGAGTGTAGTCGGAATTGGTGTCGGGATGGGTTCAAATTCCGTTGCACTGGGTTCGGGACTTTTGTTTCTGGCCAACTTAGCTGGTATTATCTTTAGTGGTTCTTTAGTATTTTTAGCTCACGATTACGGTTCTTTTGAAAAAGCTCGCCATGGTTTGGTAATATCAGTTTTCTCGCTGATTATTCTTGCTTTACCGTTGGGTTTTTCGTTACAAACATTTCTAATTGAAGAAAAAACCCGTCGTCATGTCGAGTATTTAGTTTACCGTCGAACTATTACTTTTTCAAATTCGGATATTAAAAGAATCAAAGTACGACGTGATGGAGAAAGATTGTTGGTAGATATGGAAATAGCAGTTCCCTTTGATTCCCTTTCTGAAAATCTAGTTCGGTTGGTGCGAGACTTTTTACTAGAAAATTTGAAAAAACCCTTAACTTTAAACGTAAAAGTTATCCCCACTCAGCAATATACTGCTAATTAAGTAAGAAGTATCACGGATTAAATGGATTTCACTGATTTCACTGATTGAGTTATTACTAACAACTAATAAAAAACGTGCAGCGAATCACTATTAATCCCAACCAAATTGAAGATAAGCAAATTACCCTCACTTCAGAACAACAGCATTATTTATGTCGGGTATTACGCTTGCAAAAAGGTGATAAATTCATTTCAATGGATGGAATGGGCAAATGGTGGTTATCTCAGCTTGATAATACTAATGCATTAATATTGCATCAATTGACAGTAGAAACTGAATTACCAATATCCGTAACCTTGATGGTGGCTTTACCCAAAGGAAACGGCTTTGATGATATAGTCCGTTGTTGTACTGAATTAGGAGTAACTTGTATTGCACCGGTAATTAGCGATCGCACTCTTTTAAAACCCAGTTCTCAGAAGCTATCTCGTTGGTATAGAATCGCTACAGAAGCAGCAGAGCAATCGGAACGAGCTAAGGTTCCTGAAATATTATCACCAATTGCTTTTAATCAAAGCATTGTATCATTTACTAACTTTGAAAAATATATTTGTGTTGCCCGTGGAGACTCCCCTCATTTACTTCACTGCTTACAGCATCAACAAGAAATCATAGATAATTCCGATAGCAAAAACGTAGTCATCGCTACAGGTGCAGAAGGTGGATGGACAGAAAAAGAAATCGAAACCGCAATACAAAATGGATTCAAACCCGTTTCACTAGGTCGTCGCATCCTTCGAGCAGTTACAGCACCAATTTTTGTCATGTCCCTAATTTCCGGGGTAAGTGAAGTATAACGGAATTGGGGATTGGTGAGACAGCGCGGTCTTGGGGGTTTCCCCCATGTAAGCCGGAGGCTTTCTCGAAGAGTGCGACTGCGTTAGCGAAGCGTCTCCGAAGGAGATATCCGAAGGGGAATTGGTAATTGGTAATGGGAAGAAGGGGGTAGAAAGATAAAAAATAACTCCTAACTCCTAA
>CAKZYM010001015.1 GCA_937884685.1 uncultured Calothrix sp. | reverse complement strand
ACATATTCTCCTATTAAACTTGCTAGATGTAGTGGTAAAGGAAGTTTTAGTGGTTCATCGTGATGGAGTGCTAAATGTCGCAATTCGTGGGTAATTATCGTCCAGAGTAAAGGATTATCATTTGGTTGAATGCAAGCAGCAGTTAATTCTACTAAACCAGGATTCCAGTAATAAACATCGGGTGATGGTGGATTAATTTTTTCTTCCTTGGTTTTCCTATTTTTTGAAGGATAAGGTGATACTTTGGAAAGACTGCGATTTAATTGAAAAGTTTTGGGTGTATTGTAAGTACTGGCAAAAACTCGCTCTCCCATTCTAAATACACCTTTACTAAATCCAATTTCATCTTTCTGATTTTGAGCGTACCATTCTGGTGTTTCGTGACTTTGAGAATCGCGTATACGTATCATCCGAAGATTAGAACTAAAATCTTCAATTGGTACAGGTTTTTCAACTCCGAATTTTATTTTATCTTGGGTAATATTTCCATTAGTCAGCCATTTCCAAGTATTTCGGAAGTTTTGAGCATGAGAGAGTAAAAGGGTATCTCCTAATGAAAGTACTTCTTCTAATTTAGGCTTAATAAATTTCGTTACAGCATCTTGCGGATTCTCATATCCATGTATTTCTTCACCAGCTATTTTGAGAAGAACTTCCCGATATAGAAACCATTCTCCTCCCAATCCGGGTGCGGTTGCTTTAATTTCTGTAGAATCTGACCTCATGTAAACCATGACTGGTACTTCAAATTTGCTACCGTCGCTACTAGTAGGAGAATATTGTCTTATCATCTCGATACCGACGTAGTTTATTTTTTCAGGTTGTAATTCTTCATTTTCTAACTGTTTGTCTTCGATTCTCGTAACTTCTATTTTCGGAGGTTCTGCTTGTACTCCTAATTGACGCAATAAATCCAAAAATCCAATTTTAGCTCGATGAGATAAATTTTTTGTATTGGTAGTAATAAATTGCGTCCATCGTCTTGTTAATGCAAATCTTTTACGAAGTGCTTTTTTCGGGTCATTATTTTTTTCAAAGCTATCTGCACTATCAAGTTCGATAAATGCGACGGTAATATCGGAAGCTAACTGCATCTTTTCTTTTACTTCTTGACAGCGTTGATTAATTGCTTCACGTCGTCGCTGCTTTATACTTCTGATATTTGAATTTAGTTGAAGTTTTTCACCGAGAGTACCCAAACTATTAGTTTGTATATCCAAGGTAAAATTTAAATCGGGAAATTTGTAGGGGAATAAAGCAGATTCAGGAATTCCTAATAATTTACCTATTTCTTTGATTATAGTATTCGGTGTTGAGCTATTTTGATGCCATATTTATACCGTTAATTTGTCACCGATGCAGTTATTTATAGCTTGAACCCGTTGTTTTTGCAGTTCTTCTTTTTGAACGTTTTTCTTTGTTGTATCGCTGGGAAAGAAAGGATTTTTCGGAACATCTGAGCTATATTTAATCCTGGAAAGAACATCCACAAATTCCCATTCAGGTTCTAATAATTTTGCAATTTCTTCTCCAAGTACTTTACGGTCTCCAGGACCAAAACCTACTTGAGCTTTATGAGCGGGGTTGATTCCATTTCGATAAACTAATGCTGCATTCGGGCTACTCTGTAAATTAAGTCCCGATGCTGGTTCATTAACAATATTATCTGGTATGGGAAGTTGTTTTTGTAAGCTTAATCTATTGAGTATTTCTGGTAATTTACTTCCCCATATCCAACCCTCATCTCCTGATGATAAACGTCCCCATTTTATCGGTGCTATTTGAAAGCTGGTTGAATTTTGCAATCCTTCAATCCAAGGTACTTCGGTGTTCATCGTATTTCATGACTAAATACCTTGTATGTTTTCAAGAGCGTTGTAAAAAGGTTCGTATGGTGCTTGTACTAATGCTTTATCTGTTCTAGTAATCCCCCTTGTATATTTAGATGAAAAATAGGGACGCAAAACTTCTTGCATTCCTACTAAAAGACTGCTCTGAGGTGTATCTCCTTGCTCATCTTGATGTGCTGTATTCAGAGCAAAAGCTGCATCGCAAAAAATTACTCTTGCTGGACTACCCCCACGTATCAGCCGTCCGATGACTTGCCAAATCGAAACTAGCTGGTTCCAAATAACTGCTTCTCGCTGCTTTGGGGGTAAGGTACTGTAAATCATTGGTAATCGCAACAAATAACGCCACTGTCGATATGTAGCATCGAGAAAAGCTTGTCCCACTTTGTCAACTGTAAGTAAATTATCTTCACACTGATTAGTTAACCAATCCACATCATTGTGTTTTTCCACAGCCCAGCGATTAATAGAGTGGATAGCAAAGTTGATATCATCCGGACGGGGATGGGGACGAACGAGGAAATAAGCTGCACCAAATGCGGCTTTACCAACTTCGTTGAGGATATTATGACCGCGTTCAATTGCCATCAAAGGTGCAATTAAAATCCAGGCTTCCGTACTGGGGAATTTACTTACAAGTCCGCGCTGTATGCTTTGTCCGCTACCACACCATCCTGTTTCAAATTCGTCATCGTCGCATACCAAACGCATTACCTGTTCTTGCCATTCCGGACGAGTTTTTATCAAATGCTCTTGTGCTAATTCGGCTTGTTTATAACTACTTACGAGTAATAAAATTCGCTGACGGCTTTTTGGTAATTTTGCGCGCTCGTCTTCTAACTTACTCGGACCTCCTAACCTATTCTGCTGCGCTAATTTATTCAGTAATTCCTTTAAAGCTGTATCCCGCTGCTTATCTTTACTTCCCGATATTCTAATTGGCTGTTCGGAATCGTCATAAAAATAAGGTTCAAAGCGAAATTTACTATTCCTAATTGCTTGCAATTCTTCCTCTGGAGAACGCAATACTCCAGCCACGGGAACTTGAACGTGATATCCCGGTGATAACCCTGCCCAACTCGTCCCGGAAAGGAACAGTACGTTGGGGCCAGTAATACCTTCTGCTGCATAAAGCTCGTGTAGATGAAGTAACAACCAACGTCCCACACCCAAACATTTGAAAAAACGTAGGTCTCCTGGTGCTTCTTCAGTGGAGCGTAAATACTGGAAAGCCAATATATTACCCATAGGTGCTGTGGGTACTACTGGCTCGTAATCTCTGGGTGGAGTATGAAATAACAGCGAATTACCTTCTTCTAATTTATAGACTTCTTCCGCTAACTTCCAATCTCGCAGCATCCAGTTAAATCGTTTTTGGAGTACTGCTACTAACAGAGCAAATTCCATTTTGACGACAGTATTATCTAATACCCTATCGTTCAAATGACGATTAAATTGTGGATGATTGATAATCCATTCTCGTAAATTCTGCCGAGCTAAGTCTTTATTATTAGCCAATAATAGTTTATGACCGATTTCACAGAGAGGATGATTTGTGTAGTCACCGAGTGGGTCGTCGATATAGTCGCCGAATATATCTAGTAATCTTTGACTATCCCAATTGTCATTTGCATTACTAGTCACTGTTCCACATAAAGTATCTGTGACTTCTGATAAAATCAACCAGTAGGTAAAATAATCGCCACGTTCGCTCCATTTTTTCAAAGCAGAGGGATTTTCAAGTAACAACCGATAAATCCGGTCTATTGCAACCTGTGCAGTCGCATGAGCTTGCGTCCAATCATCTGTATCATCATCTGCAAGCTGCTTCCTCCCCTGCAAATTCAACTGTTCGATTACAGGTTGCTGAACTTTACTAAACCATCCATCTCCCCCAGCCCCAAATAGCTTTTGATTGGGACAAAAAATACTGTCAAGCTGTACCTGTACCTGGTCAACTTCATCAACAATGATTAAATCGCTACGACGATAAACTAACTCCAAAAATCGAATACTTTCGCGATTTATCTGGGAAGCTACACGAGTGTATATTAAACTCGCAGGTGTTGCAATCCATACTTGCGCTTTAACTAAATCCCGCTGTGCTTGATGAAACGGACAACCGCTATAAATAGGACAAGCATAAACATTTTCACTCTCTTCCTCTTCCCGTTCCTCATCACGATTTAAATCAGTTAATCCGATACAGGGATACTCTCTCATCTTAAAAGGACGAGCCACGTCTCGACGCAGTTCGCTTAAAGGACAAGTAGTACTTAACCATTGAAATCCAGGATGTTCTAAGTTTAAAGGCTGCTTGGAGTTTTGCGAATTCCATGCTCTATGTAAACGATTCAGGTGTTTATCCCGATTGGAAGCACCTAAAACTGGGTCCACCGAGATTCCTAGCTTATCGAATATTTTTGCTTGTTCTAAAGCAGCAATTACATCTCCCACAACGATAGTTACATTAAGTCCGCGTCTTGCCAATAAAACCGACAATACTATCATCAGTGTAGATTTACCATAGGAAACCATACCGATGAGTTTTATCAATCCCTCTATAGTTAGAGTTTTTGAGAGTATCAGACTTCTACCATCTTCACCGACAAGCTCTAAAACAACCCTAGATATTCGATGGTTCCAAGTTAATTTGAGTTTAGACTCATCACCAGATGCGATTATCTCGGGATACAATATCGAATCCATCCAGGAAGCGGTTTCTAATAAATCTTCCCAGGTGACAGTAATAGCTTGTCGTTGACTTCTCGGAGTTAAATCATGATTTACAGGTGGTGGAAATATTAATTCTTGAGGAATATCAACCGTATCTCGATGTTTTCCAGAGTTACAAATATATGCTCCTGGTTCGGAAATCCATTCTAATTTTTGCTTGCTATGCTCCAAGTTACCATTAAGAGTATTTT
>CAKZYM010001014.1 GCA_937884685.1 uncultured Calothrix sp. | reverse complement strand
CGGCAATCACGTCAGTCTGCAAGGGTTGTGGGTGAATCTAGAACGGGTAAAACAATGGGTTGTGATGCATATAGATTGAGACACAAACCTACAAAGGAACACGGAAAGCCTCCTACTGTGCCGGTTGTTTATATTCAAATTACTTCAGAGTGTGGTGCAAGGGATTTATTCAGCATGATTCTTAAGCATTTGAAGTATCAGGTAATCAGAGGAACAGTATCCGAGATTAGAGATAGAGCTTTTAAAGTGTTAAAAGATTGTGCAGTAGAAATGGTAATCATTGATGAAGCTGACCGTCTCAAACCTAAGACCTTTGCAGAGGTGCGTGATATTTTTGACAAATTGCAGATTTCTGTGATTTTGGTAGGGACTGACCGCTTAGATGCAGTAATTAAGCGAGATGAACAAGTTTACAACCGCTTTCGGGCTTGCCATCGCTTTGGTAAGTTATCTGGGGAAGATTTTAAGCGGACAGTAGAGATTTGGGAGAAGCAAATTTTAAAGTTACCAGTGGCTTCTAATCTTTCTAGCATGAAGATGTTAAAGATTTTGGGACAAGCGACGGGTGGTTACATCGGTTTAATGGACATGATTCTCAGACAGTCTGCGATTCGGGCTTTGAAGAAGGGATTGCAAAAAATTGATTTGGAGACTCTAAAAGAAGTAAGTACGGAATATCGATAATGCAAGCAGAAAATATCCAGCCTTGGTTGTTCAGAACTGAACCGCTAGAAGGAGAAAGTTTAAGTCATTTTTTAGGAAGATTTCGACGAGCTAACTATTTAACTATTTCTCGATTGGGTAAAGCAGCGGAGCTTGGAGGTGCTGTTGCACGTTGGGAAAAGTTTCGATTCAACCCTCCTCCTTCTCGTCAGCAGTTGGAAAAGTTGGCTGCTGTAGTAAAAGTTGATGTTGATAGGTTATTACTGATGCTGCCACCTTCTGGAGTGGGAATGAAAATGGAGCCTATTCGTTTATGTGGAGCTTGTTGTGCTGAGTCCGCTTATCACAAGATTGAGTGGCAATTTAAGACTACACAGGGGTGCGATCGCCACAAATTAACTTTGCTATCTGAGTGTCCAAATTGTGGCGCGAGATTCAAGATTCCGGCTTTATGGGTTGATGGTTGGTGTCATAGGTGTTTTATCCCCTTTGGGGAGATGACGAAGTACCAAAAGCCTCTGCGCTTTTCGTGAAATGAATAATGTGGTTCTAAATAATCACAATTAACTTGGGTGATAGCAGGTATTTCAGGAATCACCCAATTATTAAATAATGAAGAATTTTTTTTCTTTGTATTTTAAGCAGTCATTTTTTAGGAAGATTTAGCTCATAATTAGACAAGTGTTTTTTGCTACTATTAGCAAACGAGTAATTCAAAGAAGCAGAGAAGGCAATTAAAAAGCGAGAAAAATTAATTTATGTCTACCAAACTAACTAAAATCCAAGGTGAGGACGGCGAAGATATTTATATTCAATACGATGATGAAGAAGCAGATGAATTACAAGCCGTTGGATATATTGATGATATTCAAGAAAGAACCGAAAAAATGAAAAAAGCGATGTTAAGTACGGTACGGGGTTATTCGCGGATGGTACTTGATAGCGTTAAACAAGGAATGACAGATAAATTAGCACCCAGTAAAGTAACAATGGAATTTGGCTTACAAGCTGGTGGGGAAACGGGAGTTCCTTTTGTCACCAAGGGTACGACACAAGCCAATGTTAAGGTATTAATTGAGTGGGATTTGAGTCAGGAGAAGAAGCCATCACCCTAGAGGGGATTTTTTCAAAGTGTTGGTGATAAACGTAACCCCTTTAGGGTTTCAAACCATAGGCTAATAGCTTAAGTTTTATGAATAAGACTAATTAATAACTGTTCCTTTCATTTAAACTACATAATTTTACTGAGCTATCATGTATAAGAAGAAAAATAAACAAAACTGTTAACTACTTAAACACCATGAGTCGCTATTCCCTCGATGACCTCAGAGAATCAATGGTGAAAATCCTTAACCCCGACAATAATAACGTTGTGGGTTCGGGTTTTATTGTGCGTGAGGATGGTTATTTAATTACCTGTCACCATGTAATTTATTTATTAAGTTCGCTGACTGTGGAATATCAGGGGAAGGTTTACAAAGCTGATTGGTGTGCGGAGTTTTCTAATCCAGATAAAGATATTGCCGTACTCAAGATAAATGTTGAGAATGCCAAAGCCGTACAGATAGTTAACCCTTCAGAATTATCAACATCTGTGAAAGTTTATGGATTTCCTCAAGAAGATTCTGAGTTGCGGAAAAAATTTACACAAGGATTCGACTTTTTTGCTGAAAATATTCGTGAAAGTGTACCTATCAACCCAAGCCTTATCTTATTTGATGAGAAAACAAAACATCAATTAGATGGAATGCAAGATAGAAGACGATGGAATCGAATGCCAAAATCGGCAAGCTGTCTTGCTTATAGAATTGATACAAAAGTATACGGAGGAACTAGCGGTGGTGCTGTTTTTTCAGAGGAATTAGGTGGTGTAGTCGGAGTTATTCAGTCTACTAAGAAATCAGATAATCAAAGCTATGTGATTCGCTGGGATAATATTCGGGATGAGTTGGAAAGATTGGGTTTAGAGCCAGAAAAGAATGCGGTTTGCCAATTTTTAGAAGATATCAAAAATAATTTTAAGTACATTCAGCTTTTCCACAGCAAGCAGCAAATCGTTTTAAAAGAGCAGTACATTCCCATTCAAGTTAGTTTGAAAACCAAGCGTAAAGATGTAGAAGATTTTTTTGTCAGGGATGTGGAATCTGGGAATGAGTTGAAGCGTATTTATGCAATCAAAGGAATCGGAGAAGAAACCCAACGCACCCAAGTTGATTGGAAAGAAGCGAAACAGAAACATGAGAAAATCATGGTGTTGGCTGACCCTGGTATGGGAAAATCAACTTTATTGCGGATGGAAGCAGGATTAAAAGCTGCTGAAGAAAAGGAGAATCTCGCTGCTAACTCCTCTTCGCAATTAACAGCAAGAATTGAGAATCTAATATTCCCCTTATTCCTGCGTTTGTCGGATTTAGACGAGCAATCGGGTGAAGTAATTGATATTATCCCCGAAATCATTCAACGGAATTATCCCAAAACAGCGCCGGGAATTTTGCATTTACTCCAAGAGAAATTGCAACAAGGTAAATGTTGGTTATTTTTAGCTGCTTTGGATGAAGTGCCAAAGGAAAATCGCAATGATTTAAAAGATAAAATCAACCGTTTCACTAATAATTACCC
>CAKZYM010001013.1 GCA_937884685.1 uncultured Calothrix sp. | reverse complement strand
GCGATGGATTGGTTGAGTGAACAACCAGAACCATTGGAAATTCCCAAACATCACCAACTGGAACTGCTAGATACCGTTGTGGTTTGAATCTCGTTTGGCTTAATTGAACTAACCGCACAGACGAGAAGTTGCTCCATCAAATGGGGCGCGGTTAGCTGGGTTTATTCCCAAGTAAAAAGGTGAACCACAACCCTAATAATTTGGGGTAAATGATTCGCCTCTTCAAATAGTGAGATAATACAATGATTACACAAGCTGATTTGAATCAATTCACAGGTACAACTCAATATTACGCCCATTGGTTAAAAGCATTCCTCTACACTGATGGAGTGAAATATTTAGCCGATGAAGCTCAAGCTTACTGGCTACTTGACGCTATAGCTTCCCATCAACCAGAAGCACTGAAAGACCCTATGCTGAGAGGAATTCAGTTTTGGAAGCTAATAGTCACAGGTAATGAAGCAAAGCTTATCTGTGAGCGAGATACTGATAATGTGGCAATAACACAGGATATAGACTATACCGACTTTCCGCTTTCAGAAGTAAAGCTGTATCTAGCCGACAGAGTGTTGATGCTGCCAAGCGAATACTAGATTAGTTAGGTATTTTGCGCTTACAAACTTTTATTTCTACTGAAATAAGTAGAAGAAACGGGGTCTATCTGTTTTTTTTGGAAAGCCCTGTTTTGTTTGGTATTACAAGAGTTGAAAATGAAGTCAATGAATAACGAACAAGAATTTAGTTTCAACTGGAATGAACAAGAACGCAATCACATTATTGCTAACAATACAGCAGAATCTAGAGATTTCTGGCGTTTCAAAATAAAGATAGACCAGCTACAAGAGTTGGTTAATAAGAAGTTTGCTAACCCAGAAGACAAACAAAATAATGCACCAACATTAGGATGCTTATTAGAAATCGGTCAGCTTGCCAATGACACAGGGCAAGAGGTTGAGTTTGTTGGTTATGCTATATCTGCCAAAAGGGGAGATTATCGCATAACTATCGACGGGATTAATATCTGGCTTGAAGCAAAGCTGAGTCAAGAATTAGCTGATAAAGTTCTGCCTTTAGAAGAAACTGCCGATGAGTTCATCTTTGATTCGGATTGTATAACTGCTTGGTGGGATTAAAATCTGAGCTTACAACAATTTTTTCTACTGCATAAGTAGATAAACAAGCAGGTTTCTTATTTATTTGGAAGCCTGTTTTTTGTAGTAACTAAATTAATAAATTAACTCTATGTTTTCGTCTCAAAGTAATAATTCAGTGGTGCCAATAGTAGCACATAAACCCATATTTTTTAATGGCTGGAGTAATCCAGTTAATGGGGCTTCGGGGTGCAAAGAATTTGAGTATTGTCTGGTTTCTGTTAACAGATTTGTTGGTAAATACGCTAAAAAGCTTAATTTTGAACATAAGCGAATTATGCTTGATAGCGGAGCTTTCACAAGAGTTTCAGGTTTTTACCCTCAATTCAAGGGACACCTACCTATAAATCAATACGCTTCAATTGCTACTGAAATGGCAAAGAAAGTAAATTTAGTAGCCATAGTAACCCAGGACTATATGTGTGAACCAATAGTTTTAAGAGAGCGTAAAACTACGGTTAGGAATCAACAAATTAAAACTATTAGGAGATACGATTTATTATTAAAAGAATTAAGTTCACGGGATAATCAAACTTATCTTTTAGCTGTACTGCAAGGATATGAGCCAAAGGAATATATTGATTGTATGCAAATGTACGGTACTCGTTTGAAGTCCAAAGCTTGGGTGGGGGTTGGTACAATCTGCAAGCGCAATGGCTCCCCGCAAGTTATCCTCAAAATTTTGCAAGCGATTAAATCCAAGCGTCCCGATTTGCGGCTGCACGGTTTTGGACTAAAAATAAAATCGCTGGCGCTGCCTCAGATTCAGGATTTGCTGTACAGTGCCGATTCGGCAGCTGCTTCCTTAGCTGGTGGCAGAGGAACTAGAAAATATGTTGGTTGTGGGGGTTGGACAACGAATGACCCACGCGGGGCAATTGCTTACGAAATCAAAATCTACCAAGCTTACCTTAAAAGCTGTTTAAGCAGGCAACAACGGTTAGCTTGTTGTAAGTACCTCACTCATTTACAGGCATCCATAGAGCGAATTAGCAGAAGAAAAGCTGGCAATCTTTGATTAAGTTCAATTTTAGTAGCTCTACATTTTCAAAGCTTAAATAACAATTCAAATGCCTGTAAGTGTGATTGAACTGTTTGCAGGAGCGGGAGGTTTAGCTCTGGGATTAGAGCGAGCGGGATTAGAGAATACAGCCCTTATAGAAGTTAATAAAGATGCCGTAGCTACACTTAGATATAATCGTCCAAAATGGAATGTAATTCAAACTGATATTTGTTCTTATTCTTTTAAAGGATTGAAAGCGGATGTGGTAACGGGAGGATTTCCTTGTCAAGCCTTTAGTTACGCGGGTAAAGGTAATGGTTTAGAAGATAAACGTGGAGCTTTATTTTATGAATTTGCCCGTTGTGTGAGGGAGGTTAAACCAAAATTGTTTTTAGCAGAAAATGTTGCCGGATTAATCAGTCACGGGAAAGGACAAACGCTCAAAACAATTTTATCGACACTGCAATCTCTTGGTTATAAAGTGCAATATCGTTTGCTGGATGCGCTTAATTATGACGTTCCACAAAAGCGTAAAAGAGTAATAATAGTTGGCACCCGCACAGGAATTAATTTTGAGTATCCCGCACCTCAATCGTCTGTTTTAACTTTAAAAGATGCTCTGGTTGATGTACCACCTTCTGAAGGATTAAAGTATGGTCCCGCAAAGTTGGAAGTGATGAAACTGGTTCCTCCAGGAGGATACTGGCGAGATTTACCGGAGGAAATCAGAAAAAATTATGCCGTGAAAAGTTATTGCAGAAGGGGTGGATGTACTGGAATGGCAAGGCGTATGTCCTGGGACCAGCCAAGTTTAACTATAACAACTTCCCCAAGTCAGAAACGCACTGAACGGTGTCATCCAGAAGAAACCAGACCTTTCACGGTCAGGGAATATGCCAGGATTCAAACCTTCCCCGATGAATGGCAGTTTATTGGTGGAACAGCTTCCAAGTACAGACAAATCGGTAATGCTGTTGCAGTAAACTTTGCTTATCACTTGGGAAAGTCAATAATCAGGGCTTTTGACACGGATACGTTTAATTTCTCAATAAGTAATTACTAATTAACGTCGCTACTTAGCTTGTTTAATTTGCCGAAAAGCTTCCATTCTGCTCATATGGTTGTATGGTACTTTAGTAAACTTACCTTTACGCCGATTAGTAGCTACACGTATATCTGCTATAGGTGTCAATGGCGCAATACCAGGTACATCATCGAACCTAACTGCAACTTTTGCTCTAGAACCTAAATC
>CAKZYM010001012.1 GCA_937884685.1 uncultured Calothrix sp. | reverse complement strand
AGATGGGGTAGTAATTTCTTTTATTGATATTGACGAAGTTAAAACAATTCAGCAACAAATTTATTTAGTAAATCAAGAACTAAAAGCTTCTCAATTGGAATTGCGTCAACTCAATAAAGATTTAGAACAAAGAGTAGAAGAACGCGCCCAAGCTCTACAAAAATCAGAAACTAGATTGAGAGCAATTTTATCCACTACTTCTTCAATCATTTATTTGAAAGACCTAGAAGGACGTTATTTGCTGGTTAACAGACAGTATTTAGAATCATTCAATTTTACTGAAAAATATATCTTAGGAAAAACCGACCAAGATATTTTTACCGAACAGATTGCTAATGTACTCGTCGATAACGATAGACAAGTATTAGCTAATAAGTCAGTTTTAAGATTTGAAGAACAAGCTCATACTGCTGACGGTAAACTACGCACCTATATTTCTACCAAAGCACCTCTAATTAACAATTTTGGCGAAGTTTATGCCATTTGCGGTATTTCAACTGATATCAGCGAACAAAAAGAAACCGAAGCGGAATTAAGAGAAGGTGCAGCAAGAGAGAGAACTATTCTCAATGTCGTCGAAAAAATCCGCGAAACTTTAGATTTAGAGGAAATTTTCCGAGCTACAACTGAAAAACTAAGAGAAAATTTGAGATGCGACCGCATTGTTGTTTACCAATTTAATTAGGATTGTATTTTATAGTTTTTAGCTGAATCATTTGTAGTATATTTGACCTCATTTATAGATTATCATTTAGAAGATACTTGGTACGATACCTATTTTCAAGAATCCGGTGGGGGTAGATATCGGAACCATGAGACTTTGGCTATTATGGATATAGAAGAAGCTGATTTTAGCGATTGTCACCGCGAAATTTATCAACAGTCACAAATAAAATCTTTTTGTATTGCTCCTGTTTTTCAAAGCAATAAACTTTGGGGATTACTCGCTGCTTATCAAAACGAACATCCCCGTGACTGGAAAGAAGGAGAGATGCGTCTACTAACTCAAACAGGTATTCAGTTAGGTATTTCTATTGCACAGGTTGATTTATTTACTCAAATTCAAAACCAATCATTACAATTACAACAAGCTAAAGAAACTGCTGAAGCTGCGAATCAGGCTAAAAGTGCTTTTATTGCTCATACCAGTCACGAATTGCGAACTCCTTTAAATGCAATTTTGGGATTTGCTCAAATTCTTCAAAACGAAACAGGTTTGAGCCTAAAACAGCAGCGAGAAATTGAGGTGATTCAACGTTCCGGTCAACATTTGCTGACTCTAATTAATGATATTCTCTATGTTGCGAAAATCGAAGCCGGGAAACTCAATTTAGAATTAACAGATTTTATCTTGTCCTCGTTTTTAGATAATCTTGAAGCGATGATTCGGATTCGCTCTGTGCAAAAAGGAATTGAATTCGAGCATCTGATTCTTTCCGATTTACCTTTGATAGTAAGGGGGGATGAAACTCGTTTGCGTCAACTCTTACTCAATATTTTGAGTAACGCAGGTAAGTTTACCCCTACAGGAAAAGTTACTTTTAGCGTCGGCTATGTTCGAGATTTTACTGAGCAAGAACAAGATAATGATAAAGCCGATAAAATTCGTTTTCATGTTGCAGATACAGGTATAGGTATTCCCCAAGATAAGCTAGCAGAAATCTTTTTACCCTTTCAGCAATTGGATTCTCATCAATCTTCACAAGAAGGTACGGGACTAGGTTTGAGTATCAGCGAAAGTATTGTTGAGCAAATGGGTAGCAAAATTTATGTTAATAGCACTTTTGGAAAAGGAAGTGAATTTTGGTTCGACATCGATTTTCCTAATCCAGAATCTTCTATTCAGTCCTTACCAGTTGAAGATAATAACCTGAAAATTACTGGCTATCAAGGAGCAAAGCGTAAGATTTTAATTGTAGATGACCTAGATAATAACCTAGAGATTTTAGTTGATTTTCTCACACCTCTAGCTTTTGAAGTAATTAAAGCTAGTTCGGGAGCAGAAGCTATTGCTAAAACCGAAGAATATCAGCCAGATTTAATTATTTTAGATTTGATAATGCCTCAAATGGATGGTTTGGAAGTAACCCGAATTTTGAGACAAGAACCAGCTTGGCAGGATTTACCAATTATTATTGTTTCTGCTAGTACTTTACCTACCGATGAATCCGAATGTTATCAAGCAAAGGCAAATTCTTTTCTCGCAAAACCTTTAAAATTTGAGAATTTATTAACACTTTTACAGCAACATCTCAAGCTTGAATGGGTAACTCAAGATAGTTTCACCCAGATGTCTCCAACTTCTGAAACTTCCCAAGCCATAACCGATTCGGAAGCGATAGTTATTCCCACAGCAGCAGATTTAACCCTACTGTTGGAATTGGCAATGGAAGGAGATATCCGAGAGGTTTTATCCCAGGTAGAGGGATGGCAACAAAATCGACCCCGATTAATACCTTTTATCCAACAAATACGACATTTAGCCGAAACTTGTCAGCTAAGAAAACTCAAAGAATTACTTAAGCAATATTTAAAATAGCAGTAAATTATTTCACTCAATTATCTATTCAAGCTTTGTATCAGCCTAGTCTCTAATTAACGGTGTTCTTGAACTAATATACTTCGAGAGATTTTGACTGTCTTCCGGACTCAGAAAAGATGCTTTCTCTACTTCAGAAATCAATTTTTGAATTAATTCAATATCTGAAAGCTTTAAAAGACTAGTGGGATTCAATGTCTCTACAAAACCCCATACCATACGGATGATTTTTATGTCTAAATCCAT
>CAKZYM010001011.1 GCA_937884685.1 uncultured Calothrix sp. | reverse complement strand
CGCGGAAACTACCATAATAATCAGTACCACCCGCTCCAATTCTCAGATTTACCACCCCAGTTGCTAAAGAAGGACGCAAATTAGTTACAAATTCAACATAAGATACCGCTCCCGAACTAAACCGAGCAGAACGATTTTTATCATAAATAGTCGCACTAACTTTGACGCTTCGAGCTTCTAGACCTGCTTGTAAACTAGCTGTAAAATTACCACCACGAGCTAAAACTTGAAACCCCGGTGCATCTTGCTTGTAATCAGCACCGATAAATTTACCAGCATTACTATCTAAAGTAACAACAGTATCTTTCTTAATTAACTTCCCATTCTCATCAATAATTCTACCTGCAAAATCGATATTAGAACGTCCATCAGCAGGAACTCTCGATTTCCCAACTGGATTAATCGAAATCTTAGCTTTTTGTTCTTCTACAAAAACTTTAACGCTAACCGGATTACCTTTCTTGGTTTTAGCCGTGATAGTATTTTCACCCTTCGATAAAGGAACCTTGTACCAAATTTTTGTGTAAAGCTTTTGTTCCTCATCTTTGTGAGTGTAACTGCTAATATCCTTATCTATCGGTTTCCCATTTATTTTCACCTTAACCCTAGCGCTAGGGTGATGTTGAATCGAGATATTAGTAGTTCTACTGTTAATAGTGCCAGCTTGAGGAGTAATTATACTGACTTGATTAACAATAGATGAAGGAGCAGAAGAACTTTGTTTTTGCTGTTTATCTTCCTCAAAGCTAGTATTCTGGGATTTTTTATCAGAATTTCTATTGCTCTGGACTCTCTTAAGAGTTTGAATAATAACTTTATTCCGACTCAATTCTGGAGATTGAGCAACCGAGAAAGGTGAAAATAACGCTTTAGTATCATTATTATCATCAATGACTAAATTAACTCCTCTAAAATCGGAATTATCTACAGTTTTAGGATTAATAAGAATATTTTGTGCAGATACATTAACTATAGGAAATACCATCGCAGCACTAAAAGTAGTTAATATTAAACTTCGTTTATTTAAACTGAAATATTTCATATTATTAACGTCCCCCTCTAAAAGCTGGAGTGACAGCAAAATTCATTCTTGCCATACTTCCAGGTGCTAAACGTACCAAGCGAGACTGACTATTTTTCTTAATCTTGTAGAGATTCGGAGCTTGAATATAACCCGGTAAACTTGTATAGTCCAAAGTAGCAGTACGATTACCCGAAATCACATTAGCCACCGAATACATTCCATTCGCATCAGTTAAAATACGGTTACCATCATCCATAAAAATTACCGCATTCGGTACACCAGGTTCCCCCGGTTGCTGTTCACCATCAAAATTTTTATCAACAAAAACACGTCCAATCAAAGTCCCGCAATCGGAAAGAATACCAGGACGAATTCTTAGCAAATGACTTGCAGTATTACTTGTGAGATTGTTAGTAGTCGCAACAGCCAAATTTCTGCCACTTCCTCGCATCCCGTCGGGTGTAACCGTCACAGCGTAAACCACACTTAAAGTTCCCTGTGGTGGAATGCTACCAGCATAGTTAATTGCAATAGTCCGATTTTGGGTTGGAGTCGTTGAAACTGTAACTTCAGTTGTTGTGGTACCATCACTCAAAGAACCCTGTACCGATTCTTCAGCCAATCGCAAACCCAAAGGAAGAGTATCATTGAGAGTTAAATTGCTAGCTGAAGCCGAACCAGTATTGCGAATTGCAACCCGATAAATTACAGTGTCTCCAGGTTCTGCTGCACTTTTATTTGCAGTTTTGGTTATCTGTAAAGCTGCATCTCCAGCGCTAAAAGTAGTGTTGTTAGTGTTGAAAGAGCCAATATTATCACCTCCAAACACCGCTGTATTATTAATTTCATTCGCGATGACAGGTATCGCTTCCTTAAGGATCAGTCCAGGAAGCAATAATGATAGCAGAAGGTAAGTGTACCTCCACCGCTTTATTTTTAATCTCATATTAATTAGAAATTATTAAGTTGGGAAGGTTTTTTGTTTACAAAATACTCACAATTTAAATAACTGTCCGTATAAAGATGCAATATCCGCGTGATAACTAAAAAAATCCACAGCTACAACAGCCAAAACCAGTATTTTTACTAAATTGGTCTCGTTCTTCGGAGACAAGGAGAGTTTTGCCAAACCTACCTTACTTAGCTGAAAACGGTTATAACTCCCATGCTCTGCGAGTATGAGATTAACACTGTATATAACAGTTCTCCTACAGTAGATGCTTTATAAAATTTTTTAGGCAGATGCAGAGATTACCTAAATATAAATAGTCTCTTTTCGTTTGAAACCAAATATAACAAGTTATATATGTTGCGAAAACAGCCTTTATACGGAGAAAGAAATAAAAATCAATTATTTTATCTTCATTAATTCAGTAGAAAAGCGGAAGATTTTTGGGATAGGGAGTAGGGAGTAGCGAAGGGGGAATAAAAAAGACTGTATGAATATTTAATTTTAACTGATACAATCGAGAAAACTTTATATAGTGATTTTATAATTTTTAGCTTCGAGCAGCCACAACCGCATTCTGTCTTTTCCTTTTCCTTTTAGCTTAACGAAGTGTTTTCAAGCCATATTGACCAAAATTATAGGTTATAGCTTATCTTCCAGTACTATACTCGCAATCCCTACACTCACAGTCATTACATCTGCTGTTAAACCACCGATACTGGGATATTAACAGCTAATTGCTTTTTCTTGAATATTTTCTTTGATATTAAATGCGAAGTTTTATTATTTTAAAAAGAATTTATATAGTTCTACGATTAATCAGAAAAAAGCATATTTTTATATATTTATTAAGACCTTGTGCATAAGTTATCCGCAAGTCAAAAATATTACTTAATTTATCTAAAATTATCAGATTTTTCGATAAAGAATAGAGAGTATTGTTCAATTTTTATTCACTACATGTGCATTTAGAGAGCTTCTAAAGTTACTTTGATGAAATAATATACTTTTATCAGTTATGCAGCTTGAGAAAATAATGATTGAAATAATCAGATGAAACTATTATGTTTATTTTAATACCTTAAAACTAAAGTCAAACTATAAAATATTACATAATTATTACTTATAAATTTGTCTCGTAAGCTGCGAATGAAAGGTAAAAAATAATTTTTGAATAATTAAATAGTAAAAAACATAAAAATATAAGGGGTCTAGCCCTCAACATTGTCCGTTATGTTATGACTTATAAATAATTAAGACGGCATAGAAATATTAATCATTATCTAATTAACTAATTCTTTGAACTTTACTTAATAGTAGTAGTACAGGACAATATGATTAATTTATTAAGATTTAGCAATAAACCAATATCTAACTATTATCCTTTATCTCAATATAGCCAAATATTTATAATCCAAAATTAGCGCTATTAAGTGATTATACAAACAATATAGTATAAATTATCAGCTACTAGGAAATCAGCTATATTATATTTTCTCAATTGACTTAAACTAAGTCATTTTAATCACTATAATGTTTTTTGTTTTTATAAATTTAATTCTTTAGCTAGATGACAATAAAATTTAATTTACCAAAATGATTTTTATAATTGATTTATCTAAATGATTATTATTATTTTTAATATGAAATAGTATATTTATTATGAATTTTATATAAAGATTCTCCAAAAAGATGAATTAATACTGCAATAAAAATATAAACTTTGTAATAGAAAGACTTATTTTTAAAAGTGTTCCCTTTGACTCAATAAAGTATCTTCTACTAACTATTAGCAAAATTGAGGGCAATGAATAAGAAACAAGTTGAAGAAGTTGTTGAAGCAATTTTAGCCAGAAAGTATTCATGGGCTTGTGTTTTAATACTCCGTTTTCATGGGTACGACCCAGTAGATTATATACCTTACCGAACTTACATCAGACTACTCAAAGAAAATTATCTTCCTCGAAAGACAGAAACAAAAGATACACATAATAAGGCAGTAAATATTCGCACTTTTCAAGCTAATGAAATGCATCTCATTAAGCAAGAAAAAGGTTAATAAATACCTCATATTCAAATTATGGAATTAGGAGTCCTTGCCAATATGGGTATAGTGCTTATTTCGAGAATACTTAATTTCTTTAATGCCGTAAGAAAGGAATAAAATATAACTATAGTCATTGTCACAAGTAAATTTGCTGAAAGCAAGAACTAGTTAACTTACTTTTTAGACACTTGTTGATCCATAAATTTATCCCCAAATCTAACTTGTTGAAAAATGCTATTAGTATATGTTTAGCCGCATTAATTGTAATACCAATTCTGCATGATGTTATCCATCATCCGCAGCATTGAAGGTTGGACGGTAGTTGCTAGAAGCCAACGGAGCGGTCTTGGGGGTGGACTGCCTCGGCTATGGCAAGAAAGCCCCTTCGGAGACTCTGCGCTTAACAC
This sequence comes from uncultured Calothrix sp., assembly GCA_937884685.1. Lineage (GTDB taxonomy): Bacteria > Cyanobacteriota > Cyanobacteriia > Cyanobacteriales > Nostocaceae > Rivularia. The sequence goes on along the minus strand of CAKZYM010001011.1, from coordinate 167 downwards.
TAGTTTGGGGGATGGAAGCGGACACCCCAAATAGATTTACCACCTGCGCGAGTTGAAGAAGAGCGTATCTTTATAAAGAGATGGTATAGGTCTGTCGCGGTTATAAAGATATGGAATTAATGTAATCAAAAATTAGTTAGAAATTAGTCTTCGCATTAAAGAATATA
>CAKZYM010001010.1 GCA_937884685.1 uncultured Calothrix sp. | reverse complement strand
ATTAGAGGTATAAGATTATGACCGTCAGCAGTAATGGTAGAAGAACCAGTACTCGGCAAAGACGAGCCAAAACTGGAGCGCAAGCCAGTACCAAACTAGAAAATATAAAAGGTGAAAGCGTGAGTACAGACAATAATAACGTGAGTACAAATAACAAAGTTGCGAAGGAAGAACCTGCAAAAAAAGAAGTTACTGGAACCCTTGCTTTACCCAACCAGCGTCCTATTACTAGCAGCGATTTGCAAGTAGTTGAGACTATGAATATTATGGGAATTCGTCCTATTACAGCGAACAAGATGCAAGTTACCGACACCATTAACTTATCTGGAATTCGTCCTATCGCTAAAAGCGATTTAGTGGTTTCGGAAACTTATAGAGTCATGGGTAATCGTCCGGTAGCATCGAACGAAATTGATGACAGTTTTTCTTTGATGGGTTTCTTGGATTAGATTTGCAAAATGAATGCAAACTAGTTAGCTTAATACGTGTTTTTATGGAGACGTAGCAGTGCTACGTCTCTAAATTGTTTAAAATTTATAGATAGATAATAGTTAAAAATAATCTGAGTTCGGGTAATCGCTAAATCCCTTATTTTGTCGTTGATTGAAAATAGCATTTATAAACGTAATAATGTTGTTTGAGCCATTAATCAGCTGCTAAAAGCAAGATTAATCCCTTAACTCGACGAACTGACGTTAAAAATAAAAAATTCCCTCCACTAATTGTAAGAGGAGGGTGTATCAGGTGATGGGAATATTTAATTAACGATTATTAAGGATTAGTTATGAAGCTTTTGGTAAATCTTGTGCGGGACGTTGACTATTACGAATACCCTCGATAGCTTCTTTATAGCTCTTAGCTTTGAAAACTGCCGAACCTGCAACAATTGCATTCGCACCAGCTTCTAAAACTTGCCAGGTATTATTGGCTTTAAGTCCACCATCAACTTCAATCCAGGGGTCAAGTCCGCGCTCGTCGCACATCTGACGTAATTTGCGAATCTTAGGTAACACTCCAGGAATAAAGCTTTGACCACCGAAACCGGGGTTAACACTCATTATCAGCACTAAATCGCACAAATCCAGACAGTATTCAATCATGTCTAAAGATGTACCGGGATTTAATACAACTCCTGCTTTTTTACCAAGCTCTTTGATTTGTCCCAAAGTACGATGCAGGTGAGGGGAAGCATTATGCTCGCAATGAACGTAAATATGGTCAGCACCAGCTTTAGCAAAATCCTCTACATACTTTTCTGGTTCCACAATCATCAAGTGGACATCCAAAGGCTTTTGAGTCACAGGACGAAGTGCTTCCACAATCAAAGGACCTATCGTTATATTAGGTACAAAACGACCATCCATTACATCAATGTGAATCCAGTCAGCTCCGGCTTCATCTACGGCACGAACTTCGTCTCCGAGACGGCTAAAATCCGCTGAAAGGATGGATGGAGCGATAACAACGGGTTTTTTCTTATTTTTATTGATCATGGCTAGTGGTCTTAAAGCGTCCTATTCTGTATGCATTGTAACAAAATATTGAGATTTTTCTCATAAAAAGACAAAAATTAAATATTGGTAATGGAAATTTGGAAATTGGGAATTGGTAATAACTTCTAACTCATAGCTCTTAACTCTTGATTAGTTTTAATCCAAAATCTAAAATCCAAAATCTAAAATTGTTTAGCAACTAACAACTGTCCACAGAAATGAAAAAATTGACCTGGGTGATTTGGGGATTAAGTGCTTCGTGCTTGAGCGTTCCGGTTTTTGCTTTGACTACTTCTGTTGGTCGCGGAGGCATTGATGCTTTGAGACTGCACCAAGCACCGTATAATTTATTTGGACGCAAAATTGCTCTGGGTCAAGTGGAGATTGGTCGTCCTGGTAAATTTGGTGTCGATAAATCTGTTTCTAAAAATCGTTCCATATCTTTAGCAGGTGTTTTTCAACGCAATCGACCTGCGAAGTCTAATAAAGGTGTTGACCCTCACGCTTATAATGTCGCTGGGGTAATGGTCAGCAATGATAAAGGATTTCGAGGTGTTGCTCCAAAAGCGCGTTTGTATTCCTCTGCTGTCGGTTCTACCAAGGGTATGGGTCAACCAGAGGAATGTCTCTCTACTCAACACATTGCTTTACAAAACGGTAACGATGTTCGCGCAATTAATTTCAGTTTTGGCGAACCTCTGAGCCGCGACCCCAGACCAGAGCCAGTTTTAGATGGTAAAGCTTTACTTACACTATGTGTTGATTGGTCTAGTCGAGTTCATAATGTGTTGTACGCGATTGCAGGTAATCAAGGCAAAGGCGGAATTCCTATTCCTACAGATAATTTTAATGGGATAAACGTGGCTTTTTCATCTCGCCGAGGAGAGATTTTTAGGAAGCTTGATGTTTCCAATTTGGTTGCTATTAATCAGTCAATGACTCAACGCTTATCTGGAAAGGAACTTAATTTAGGTCCCCGTCGTACCATCAGCATAGTTGCTCCTGGAAATCGAATTAGTTTACTCAATCCCAACGGACAAACTAAAAAAGTTACTGGAACGAGTTTTGCAACTCCTCACGTTACTGGTACTGTCGCTTTGCTACAAGAATTTGGCGATAGGATGTTGAAAAAAGCTAAAAAACAATCTCCTCAACAAAAGCTTGCTTGGAGTATTGATTCTCGTCGTCATGAAGTGATGAAAGCTGTTTTGCTCAACTCTACTGAGAAAATTAAAGATGATGGAAATGGCTTGAAGTTGGGAATGACTCGCACTTTAATTGATAAACAAAATAAAGACTGGTTGGTTTCTGATGCTTATAAAGACCCAGCAATTCCTTTACATACCCAGATGGGAACCGGACATTTAAACGCTTTCCGCGCTTATCAACAGTTTAGTGCAGGACAATGGACTCCTAAAAAAGCAGTACCATCAATCGGTTGGGACTATCGTTCAATATTTGCTGGAACATCTGCTGATTACAATTTGGCTCAACCCTTACAAAAAGATAGTTTTGTTGCGGTTACTTTAGCTTGGAATCGGTTGGTAGAACTCAGCGATAAGAACAAAAATGGTAAATACGATAAAGGTGAAGTTTTTCGCGATCGCGGTTTAAATAATCTTGATTTGTATTTAGTAAAAGCAGACGGAAAGGGTGATAATCGTAGTGCTTGTGCTTCTATCAGCAGAGTTGATAGCGTAGAACATATTTTCTGTCCCGTACCTGCAACTGGTAATTACAAAATCCGCGTCCAATTCAAAAATAGCATCAACGAGCCAACTCAGCCTTATGCTTTAGCTTGGTGGACTGCATCCAAAAAACAAATAAGTAGATGAACAGAATATTTACTGTCATTACTCGCTAGCATCTTTCGGAGGGAGATAGTAATTCCAGCCCTTGCGATAAGCTTGACCTTACTCTTCGAGAATCCCTTCGGGAACCAGGTGAATGCTTCGTTCCACTTATAATGACATTGTGTAATTAATTTTAATTATCAATTAATTACTTGTACTTTGAAACATTCACGATGACAAATAGATCCGGTTTTGATGAGCCAGGTTTATTAATTGTAAATATTATTCAAATTATGCTGTTGGATAAATACTTTATTTGACTTGCATTTATTCACATCTATTCACAAAATATTGAAATGAATAAATTTTCAACGAGAAATACCAGAAATAATAACCAACCAAGAACTTACAATCCAAATTACCCGAAACAACAAACAAAAAGCATAATAAGAACTGTTGGCAATTACTTCATAGAAACTTTACCTCAAAATAAAGGAAGTATAAACAAATACTTTGTATTATAAAAAACCCGGATAAAGAATTAGAAACAATGGAATTTGATGTGTCGAATTAAATTTGTTCGTCCTTCGCTCAATTCCTTTATTCGGAGTGGAAGCAATGCTATTCACTAAATCTACTTTACCTACCGATGTGCGGAAGTTCATCGGTAAATTGACACAGCTTGATTTACAACCAATTGCCTATAATCTCATACATTCTAACGAAGAGAAATGGAATATTCAAAAAACGAACCAAGCGATTTCAGCTTATCTAATGTTTTTACTGTTGATTTATCTTTATCCAAACAGTCAACTTGTTCCAAATCAAGAAATTGACAGAGTATGGCATTACCATATTCTCGATACAATGAAGTATGCTGAAGACTGCGAAATGCTATTCGGTAGATTTATTCATCATTTTCCTTACTTTGGCGAGCGAGGGAAAATAGATAGAGAAAACTTACAAAAAGCTTTTGAGCAAACCCAAGTGATTTTTGAAGAACACTTTGGAATAAGCATGGATGTTAGTTACAAGTCCGGCATTCCCGCTGACTGCCAACCTATTGGTAAGATAACACAACTTGCTCGACCGCGTGTAGATTTCAGTAGAGTTTTTTGTATGGAATCTTTACTTGATTAGCTCAAGGGAAACTCGGCTATGATACCGGGGTTGAAACTTTACTCACTCGTTCCGAAGAAAAAACTATCAAAGTACGTAATCGCAGTTAAGCTATCGTCCATCCGAACATGTTCCCTATTATCTTAAAATAAAGCTACTGGAAAATAGCTTGAGTTAGATAAAAATTATTAATCAGCAAAAGCCTGAAGATTGTTATGCCACCTAGAAGGTAATATCGTCAAATTTGAGTTTATTTCTCCGATAAAGTAATTTAATTGCAGACAGACTCCTTTGACTGTATCCTTCTCATCCCATATAGATGCACCAATATTAGAACTAGTTAATAAATGCAAGCGTTGAATAAATTGCTTTCCCACACTACCAGCAGCAACGTTACATCCGTAAAGCAATACGTTAGGTACAGACCAAGTTTTTAATTGAGAAGCATAGCTATTAAGAGCGAATAAGCTTAAATGGCTCTTTCCCAAATATAAACAACCTGGGGAACCATTAGATATTATGTGGAGACTTGTTAATCCGGTATATTTGCTTAAATTTTGAGTAATTTGTTCAACTTCCTTATTATTCGGTTGAAGTATAATTACATCTGAAGAAGGAAGTAAAACTTTAACCAAAGTCTGAAAGTCTTCAACAGCATGGTCAATAACGACTAAAGTGCGAAGGTCATGGAGGGTGACTTCTTGGTATTTAGACATAAAATATTGTTTACAAGTAAAAGTAAGTAAATAATAAGTTAACTAATAAGTTCACTATTTAATATAATTGTCAATTTAGCTTAACTTTGTTAGTTTTGCTGGGTTAATCTATGCCGTTAATGCTCTTAATTGTGGTTTTATTAATGTATATTCGTTGGTAGTCCAATTCCCAACTCCTACTTTTGTATGCATTTCTTTATTAGTAGTTAAAGTGGAAATTTTTGCACCAGTTGTTTTATACAAACGTAAAATAAATTTTTTACCAATTTCTTGGGAACCTAAATTACAACCATATAAGAAAATATTGGCAGCTGACCACTTTCTTAATTGAGGGGCATAGTAGTTAAAGTTATGAACGGATAAACTACTATTTCCTAGATATAAACAACCAGGAGAACCCTGTGAGATAATGTGAAGGTCTGAAAGTTGAGCGTATGTTTCTATTTTACGAGTAATTTGCTGTATCTCTGTTTTATCTGGCTCTATAACCAAAACCTCTGCTTGAGGTATCATGCCTTCTAAGATACGCTTTTCTAATACATAAAAATCTCTAATAGCAGGGTCTATAACAACTAAAGTAATCACTTTGCTATTACTCATTTTTTGGTAGTTACACGTTAATATTTTTTTGATACTGAAAATATAATAGTACGCGAAGTAAATAGAATAAATAAATCTATTAAGTAATTAGATACATAAATCTGATTTTTTTAGTCTCTATAAAAGTCCATTATTCTATTTACTAAATGCTCTAAACTTTGATAAATTTTAGGAAATATGCACGTATTAATATTAATTATTCAGACTTTGTAAGTACGCTAATAGTTTAAACTACTACATATTTTTTTTAATAGGCAAATACCCCTTCTAATCTAAATTTTATCTAATGATTTTATGTTTACAATCACTCTAATATTTCATGCTGAAATAATCAGAGAAAAGATGCACCCGATGATAAAACCTCTATCAGTGTGTTCCAACTGTGTATACCTTGAATAAGGCAAACTGCTTTATAGACAAAAAGCAGGTTACAAGTACATATTCTTAAGCAAATGCTCATATTTGTCAGCAGGGAAAAGTTAAGTAAAAGGTAGTTATTATGTTTTAAGAATCAATACTAGAATAAAATCTATTGACAAGATAAATTAAAATATTTTTATTTTAATGAGAATAAATCTTGGGAAACTGTGTTATTAATTATTCGCTTGGAATACTGGGGAATATGCCTGTTCTTTAACTTATAGAATTAAGTTTCAATAGCTTGCATCAATGCTTGAGTTTCCCTTGCTTCCGGTTTCATGCCTAAAGTTTCAAACTCATTAACAGCTTCATGCACCCAGCGTTTAGCTACATTCAAATTACCTAGTTTTTTTTCTAAACGGGCTAAAGAACGTTTAGTGTATGCTCTGCTACATTTATCTTGATTATTTTCTGCTACTTGTAAAACTTCTGCTAGATAATCTTGTGCTTGTTTTAATTTCCCCTGCTTGAGTGCAATATCTGCCAAAAAGTTTTTAGCAAGGAGAGCAGCACGTTTCCAACCTATCGATTCAGCTTTTTTATATACTTGTTTGAATAAAATTTTGCTATCTTGATACTTTTTAGTTTTATAATAAATCTCGCCTTCGTAATAAAGAATATGCAGAGATAAGCGAGTTGCAAGATGTGAAACAATTTGTAAATTATCTAGATTATCTAATAACTTTTTAGCTTGCTTTAGCCAATCAGTTGCTTGTACAAATTGCTGCTTTTGGATATACCAAACACCGATATGAATAGCTAAATCTGCTTGCATATCCAAATTTAGATGTTGATGTAACTGCCAAGCTTGATTATATAAGTTATCGGCTAAAGCCAAGTGCTGTTCCTGTCCCATTAATGTCAATTTCCAAGCTCGCTCACCAATCATTTGAGCTGCTATTGCAAAGTCTTTACGAGAAACTGCTGCTTCACTCAACCATTCCAGCCATAACAAAGGAGCATCCCAATAATTTAAACGATTTTGACGATATGCAAATGAATACGTATAACACTTCACATTTTGCCAAAGTTTACAAGCATCATCGTAATTATTATTTGTGATACACCACTCAATCACATGTGACAAGTTATCCCATTCATCTTCTAGATGTTGATAATCTTGCCATTCTCGCCAGTCTTTACCTCCATGCTTTTGGGCAAATTCAAGATACCATTTGACCCAACTGTTGCGGGCACTCATTTCAAATTCAGGATTATTAGACATTTCTGAGAGTGCATATTCACGAGTCAAATGTAGCATCTCATAGCGTCCTTGACGATAATTCACCAAGGAAAGTTGTTGCAACTTAGCTAAACCATCTGCTACATCCAAAGGATTTTTTACTCCAGCAACAGCTCGCAATGCTTCGCAAGTTGCAGGCTTAGTGAATAATGACAAAGCCATTAAAAAATTATAAGCTGGTTTCGCTTTTAGTTGCTGCACCGAGCTTTCAAAATAGAAACGGCAAAAGTCTCCTTGGGTGGGCATTAACACAGAAGTGACACTATAAAAACTATAGCCAGCAGCAATCTGACTAATAGCATAGATAATTGCTGCGGGAATTCCTCCTGTAGTTTGATAGAGCTGAATGCATTGCTTAAAATCTAAATCTACTTGCTTTTCATGAGCTTGTTGTTGGATTAATACTAATGCTTCAGTTTTAGTCAAAGATGAGAGATTAACAGTATTGAAGGGAGTTTTTTCTCTACTGGTAATTAAAGCTTTTACCGTTGGTGGAAGCTCGTATAAAAAGCTTAGTACCTGTTGCTGTTCTTCTAAAGTATCTAAATTATCAATAATCAGCAAAGTCCGCATATTAGCTAAGCATTTGTAAATTTGCTCGTATGTTTCTTCAAAGCTTGCTGTTCGAGAATCATAAAAGCTAACTGTACGTATTATGCTAGTAAAAATATCTACTAATGTTTTTTCTCTTCTTAAGCGAGGTATGGTACCCCTAGATGTAAAAAACTGAGATTTAGCAGAGGTAAAAACGATTAATTCAAAGCATGGGACATTACTTTCTGACTGTCTTTCTAAGTAAACATCGTTACTTGATTTCAAACAGCGATAAGCAATATCTAAAGCTAAAGTAGTTTTGCCGGAACCTCCAATTCCTTCAATACTTATGCATGGAATTGTCCATTCAGCAGATAGTAATTCTATAATTTTCCTAGCTTCAACTTCACGTCCGACTAATTTTGTGTAGTCTCGTGATGGAAGATTATGATATATAGGCTCTGGTGTTTTTATCAGATTGTTTGTATTAATAAAAGTTTGATTTTTCTCTAATTCATGGGATATATTTTTCCCTTTTTCTACTTGATAAATATGTTGTTCAAGTACTGCTTTAAAGTTGTTTTTAGTAACTTTTTTTTCTAAAGCTGACGATAATCTCTTCCAAAGTTTGGGTCCAATATCATTCTTAATATATTCGTCGGTATAACCGCTTTCAGCCGCAATTTGGTTGTATTTGTGACCTTTCCAAGAACCGCGTAAAACCAAAACCTCAATATTAGAAAGATGCTTGCCCGTTTTAGCCATAATTAAACCTTCAACAAGCCTTAAAACTTCTTGAAAGAGAACATTATTATTTATATGATTGTAGGTTTTGTCACTCATTGCGCCAAAAGCTAGTTATAAGAGTAAGTGTAACTAAAAAATTTGAGTATTTTTTTATTGTTTATTGCCTCTATGCTTAAATTAGTATAAAATATTTTTGCTATATTTGTAATGTAAATAGCAAAATAATTAATATTTTACTTTCAAGAATTGAATAATTGCTTGTCATATTCTGTTGCTAAAACTGTAACCATCCAATTGCTAATTAGTCGTAGATGGCATAGTTAAAAAAAGCAGGATGGCGAAATGGTGGTGATATGAACAACAATTTGAGCAATGCTCGGCAAAACTTTCTACAAAGACGCTATGCAGTTAGTTTGGGAAGGCGTTATGTTTTGGCTGCTGCAAGTGTTATGCTTATGGGTGTTATTGGATGCTCTCAAGTAAATAGTAGTAATAATAGCGCTCTTGCTGAATCTCAAACACCAAAGTCGGAATTACCAGTTTCGGATAAATCTGCTTCAATAGATACAAAGTTAGTTTCTGCTAATACTAAATTTGGCTTTAATTTATTTTCTCAATTGTTAGTTAAAGATAACAATAAAAACATATTCGTTTCTCCTTCGAGTATCGCTCTTGCTCTAGCAATGACTTATAACGGTGCTGATGGTAGTACTAAAGAAGTAATGGCTAAAGCTTTAGAATTACAAGGTCTGAATTTGCAGCAAGTAAATTCTAATTACGCAGAATTAAAAACGAGTTTAGAAAACCCAGACCCTGAAGTAACTTTAAATATAGCTAATTCCCTATGGGCAGACCAAGACGTTAACTTGAAGCCAGACTTTATCCAGAATAATCAAGAATTTTATCAAGCGAAGGTAACGAATTTAAATTTTGCAGATTCTGATACACCTAATAAAATCAACAGTTGGGTTAAAGAAAATACACAAGGTAAAATTGAAAAGATTATCGATAAAATTGACCCCAAGCAAGTACTATTTTTACTGAACGCGATTTATTTTAAAGGTAGTTGGAAGCAAGAGTTTGACCAAGAAAAGACGACTCAACTTCCTTTTTATCTTTCGTCCGGTGACGAGAAACAACATCCGATGATGTCACAAGCTGGCGACTATAAATATTATGAAAGCGAAAAGTTTCAAGCAGTAAGTTTGCCATATGGTGAAGATGGTAGAGTTAGCTTTTATGTCTTTTTACCCAAGCAAAACTCGAACCTAAATTCTTTTTATGAAAGCTTGAATGCAGCTAATTGGGAAAAATGGATGTCTAAATTTGCTTTGCGGAATGGTTCATTACGCTTACCTCGCTTCAAAATGGACTATGAAGCAACGCTCAACGATGCACTTTCGGCTTTAGGAATGGAAGAAGCATTTACTAATAGTGCGAATTTCTCACAAATGGGAAATAACCTAAAAATCAGCCAAGTGAAACACAAAACTTTCGTTGAAGTAAATGAAGAAGGAACCGAGGCTGCTGCTACAACTTCAGTTGGAATAGAATTAACCTCAGCACAAATTCCTTCCCAAAAGCCATTTCGGATGATTGTTGACCGTCCATTTTTCTGCGCTATTCGAGATAATCAAACCGGAACTGTTTTATTTATGGGTTCAATTGTTGAACCGCTAACTTGATGAAAGCGGTTAACACCGAACGGGAAATAAGATAAGAAGGTGAAAGCATTTCAATTATTTTAATTCCAAAGTTTCAGATTCTTGAGTAAATGGGTTTTATAGAGCTTATTTGCAGCTTCGTAAGAACCTTTATTTGTGGATAATTAATAGTTCTATCCAACAGTTGGAGGAGACGTTTTGGGTGCAGCTACATCTACCGAAGGGACACTAAGTTCAGAATTAGTGTCCTTTGTTTGTTTATGGTAGGAGTCTTCGCTTGGTTCCAAAGCAACATCATCTTTATCGTTTTTATCGTTGTTAGAAATCGAAGGTCGTATAGCTTCTATTGCTGTTTTAATCACAACAGCGCTAGGTACCGCAACAATCACACCTAAAAGTCCGCCTATTCTAGCTCCCGTCAACACGGAGATTAAAACCCAAGCAGGATTTAAGCCCGTAAAACTACCCAAAATCCGTGGAGCAATTATATTTTCAAGAATTTGCTGTACAATAACCGCAGCCATTAGTGCCTTCATGCCAATCCAAAAGTCTTGTAATGCGACTAAGGATGTGGTAAGTGCAATACCTACAGAACCGCCGAAAGGCACTAGAGCCATAATCCCGATAGTCAAGCCAAAAAGTAAGCCAAAAGGTACTTTCAGCCATAAAAACGTCGGAATTAAAGCTGATGCCATGCAAATAGATAAGATTAACTGAGTAATAAAGAAATTTTGAAAGCTAAGACGTACTGTTTCCGAAAAAGGGTTGCGAAATTTTGTCGGAAGCCAACCAACCAAACTTTGCCAAAGTTCTCCTCCATGTTGTAACAGATAGAATGTTAGAACCATAGTTAGAACAATATCGAGCAAGCTTGTCACCGTGACTACCGCTAAATTCAATACCTGTCCGGCTATCGCTTGCAATTGTCCTTTAACTCGGTCATTAATCTGTACTAGCAAAGCATCCAAATTGATTGGTAAACCCAAGCCATCTGCTTTTTCATTCAATATCATTAACTGGCTGCGTCCCGAATCAATTAACTCTGGTAAACGAGCGACTAATTGTTGAGCTTGAGTAAGCGCTAGGGGAACTAATGTAACACCCAAAGCTAATAGAATAGATAAAGTAAGTAAAAATACTAAAATTGCAATAGGTTCTCGCTGTAAACCTTGACGCTCCAGCCAGCTTACGGGATAGTTGAGCAGAAACGCTAACACCGAAGCTCCGGCTAAAATGACTATCAGCGAGTGGAAGTAATCAAAAATTACTGAAAATGCCCAACCATTAATCACTAACAGAGGAGCAACAACAGCGATTACGCCGACTCGGCCTATTGGTGTTAAGCTTTGCCACCAATAATAAAGCTTAAGTGTGTGCATAAAAAAAGCTAATTGCCGTTGGACAACTAATTAAATAGAGCGATTATAAGCCTATTATCCCCGACCACAGACCAATCATTTATCCCCCTAGTTCAGGATTTTACTCAGACTAATGAAGCATTTTGAATCAAATGATATAAGCAAAGTTAAAAAACAAGACATTTCCCTTGTCGGAATGCTTATATATGTAATTCCAGTAATTGGTTTTTTCCCATCCTTATGGACGCTTTATCGGCGTGAAGGAAGTCGGGAACAATTAAAAACCTCTCGTTTGTCAATTACATTAGCATTAACTTGGTGTATAGGATATATACTTCTGGGAACTGGAGCTTCAACTTCAGAATTTTTCGCACTACGCTTACAAATTCTCAACAGCTTTGTGACCAGTGGTTATTTTGTAGTAAGTGCATGGTTAATTATTCGCACTTTTAAAGGCAAATCTCAACGTTTACCGGGATTCAGCCAGTTTGCTGAGAAAGTAGTAGATAAATATTTATCTTGATAAAGGTAAAAGTATTAAATAGGAAATAGAAAAGCAGGTTCAATACTTAATAAAAGGATATTTATTATACTTAGATATTCATACCTTTACAGTAAAATTTAGTATAAAGTTGCTATTCTTCAATAAAACATCTCCGGATTAACTAAAAAAATAGGAGAAATACTGCTATAAGTGTTGTGGTTGACACGAAAGTTGTGTAGTTAGCACTGATAATTAAGAGTTAGCTATTATGGGTTGATTCGTCTGCTCAAATGCAAAGCAGAAATTTGAATTTTTATCAATAAGTGTGAGGAAGTCAGTGACCATTCAAAGAACTTCGGCGCAAGATAGCCATTCTGCGTCCCCTCCCAAATCGAATAACAAGAAAGGGAATAAGCCTAAATCTGGAAAGTGGTTGTGGTTTTGGGTAGGCATGAGTGGTATTGCGATGATATCGGCTACCGCAGGAGCGCTTTTGGCAGTTTCGTTAAGCAGTACCCCCTTAATGCAAGCCAGTCTGAGTGCGGATGAAGCTGCTGTATTCGAGAATGATAGTATTGCCGGAGGTGGGCTGCGTTTTTCCGAATTAACTCGCCCTGTCAACGTTTTAGTTATGGGAATGAGCGTACTTCCCCCCGATACACAAAATCCTCCATCTAAAGTCAGAGATTTAGGATACCTACCTCAAGTTAATTCTTTTGATGGTCTTGCTGATGTCATGCTGTTGATCAAGTTCGATCCTCAGAACAAAAAGTTGACTATGCTTTCTATTCCTAGAGATACTCGCACTAGAGTAGATGGTTATGGGATTAAGAAAATTAATGCTTCTAACGTGCATGGTGGCCCAGCTTTAAGCGCTAAGACAGCAAGTAATCTTCTCGGGGGAGTCGCAATTGACCGCTACATGCGGATTAACGTTTTGGGAGTGGGTAAGTTAATTGATGCTTTAGGAGGAGTAACGGTAAACGTTCCTGAAGATTTAAAGTATCAAGATGATTCTCAGCATTTATATATAAATTTAAAAGCGGGTAGACAGCATCTAGATGGTGATAAAGCGCTCCAACTTCTACGTTTTCGTAATGATGGAAGAGGAGATATTGGTCGAATTCAGCGCCAGCAAATGGTGATGCGAGCGTTAATGGATCAAGCGCTTAATCCGGGCACCCTAGCACAATTACCTAAAATTCTTAACGTAGTCAAGGAACATATAGATACCAACTTAACGGTTGAAGAATTATTAGCGCTGGTAGGTTTTGGGGTCAGAACTAATCGCTCAAACATGCAAATGCTAATGTTACCAGGACGTTTTAGTACTCCAAGCGAGTACAATGCAAGCTACTGGATACCAAGTCCTCGTCGCATTAGTACAATGATGGCTCAACACTTCGGTATAGAAGCTGAAAATGAGTTACAACCTGTTGAACCAGGTTCTTTACGAATTGCGATTCAAAATCATACGGGTAAGGATAACGTTAGTTTCCGACGTTTAATGAGGAATTTACGAAAAGCCGGATATACTAGAATTTACGTTGCTAAAAGCTGGAGTCAGCCTTTAAAAGCAACTCGTGTTGTTGCTCAACAAGGAGACGAAAACAGTGCTGAATCAGTTCGTAGCCTTTTAGGTTTCGGTGAAGTGCGTGTAGAAAGTACTGGTAGCCTTAATTCCGACATTAGCATTCAAGTAGGCGAAGATTGGTTAGAAAAACTTTCCACTCCTGAATCTTCTGAAGATATCCCGTTGTTGTAATTACGCTGTGGTTGTGCTGTAATTAAGCTTTTCAAATAGCAGCTAAAAGCGTAGATATTTGATGTTATTGTATTATCGCAGACATCAAAATAGTTTTTTGTTAAAGTATATTCATTATTTTCAATTCCGTAAAAAAATTAAGCCTTTCAAGTAACTTAACAGTTATTTTTCACTAAATTAAAAGTTGCTCCCATTACCTCTTCAATTCTTTTGGGGAGGTCATTCTATTTTGGATTTTGGATTCTGGATTTTGGATTCTGGAAAAATCTGCTTCTATTCCTTACTCTCTACTTGCTACTTGCTACTTGCTACTTGCTACTCCCTATTTTCCGAAAACTCAGAAATCCAATCCTGTAAAATTGGATTTACTAATTCTGGGGCTTCATCTTGGGGACAGTGTCCTATTCCTTCTAATGTTATAAATTTTATTACCTGGGGATATTCAGCTAGTTCTCTACCTAATTCTACAGGTTCCCAAGGGTCGTCTGTTCCCCATAAAATGATAGCTGGACATGGTAGCTTGGGTAAAAGGTCTTCTGCTAGTGGACCTTGAGAATAAGCTGTAAATGCTAAAAATACTGCTGCTGCTCCTGGGTCGCTTGCTGGTGTCATTAAAATATCTATCAGTTCGTCAGTGACGGCTTCACCTGTAGGATAAGCTTGTAACAAAATCGAGCGGACGGTTTTAGGTTTCGCAATTAGATTAAAAAAGAAATTGCCTACTGGCTTAATAGATAATATACGCTGTAGTAATGGCGCTCCCATGCGTCGATAGTATGGTAATTCCGCTTGTTTCCGTTCGTGTAATAGCCTTAGAGAACAGTTAATTAAAGCCACACTTAGAGCGATATCTGGATTATCAACAGCAGCTTGCATTGCTACTATACAACCAATAGAATTGCCTACTAAGAAAGCAGGTTCCTCTACAACTTCACGGCAAAAATCAGCAATCAGCTGTCCCCAAGTTTCAAATGTGTAGGAAATTTTTTCACCCGGTGTAGGTTTAGCTGAAGCACCGAATCCAATCAAATCAATCGCATAAACGCGACAATTCTCTGCTATGACTGGAATATTTTTTCGCCAATGTCCCCAAGAAGCACCAAATCCATGTATTAAAACAACGGCAGGTCCGGTAGTCCCTTGAGTTTGATAGCAAATGGGGAAACCTTGCCACATCCAAGTTTTTGTTGAGCTAAATACTGGGGTAGAAGTAGAAGTACTCATAGAAAATCTATTTTATACATATATATAAATAAACAAGCGAACCACAGAATCACACGGAATTAATATTTTAATTTTCCCAGTAATTCCCAATTTTAGGTTTAAAAGCAAGTTTGGAAAACTATTTCTCCCGCGCTACATATAATAAGCTTACTCACTATTATTATTATGGAAAAGCTAGTATTTTTACTATTAAAAATCTACTTCCTTACGGAAATAGAGCAGGAATTAATATAAATGCTATTTTAGTACACAAAAATTAATCATAACTCACATTCAAGTATTTCTAGTATTCTTTATCTAGAATAGATAAGTATTAGTACTGATGCTACTTTGAAAAAATAATTTTATTGTTATTATCTTTTTTAGAGAATAAATAGGTCATGAATTGACATGTAGTATGGAATTAATTTCTCTGAAACTACTGTGGCATATTGCTTGTATTGGTTATTGCTTGAAGTAAAATATTTAAACAACAGTTTTCCCACATTTAGATAAATATCAAAAATTACAAATTTTCGATGCAGTGCATTCCAGATATTTCTAACCGGATTCAGTAGTTTCACAATTTACGACTATTGAATCCGAACTATAAAATTATTGGATATCAGTTAAGCATCTACACAGAAGGTGGCTTGAAAACGGACGCAGGCCCACATGAACAATGTGTTTTGCTGTTTCCAGTTCCTTTGAGCAACCGAGAATATGAGTGTACTAAAAACAATGGATAGTCCCATAGGAAAATACGCACCCGATTTTGAACTGCCAGGAATTGACAATCAAGTACACCATCTAAGACGTTATTTAGAAAAATTCCGTGCAGTTGGCGTTATTTCTATGTGCAACCGCTGCCCCTGCGTAGAGTTGTATATAGACACATTAAAGAAATTACAAACAGAGTTAGGCAAAGAAGGCTTTACTTTAATCGGAGTTAACGGCAACATTGCCCAAAATGACCCAAATGAAAGCTTTGATAATATGAAAAGCTTTGCAAGAGAACACCAGCTAAATTTTCCCTATCTATGGGACTCTACACAAGATGTAACCCGTAGCTTTGGTGCCACCAAGACACCAATGGCCTTTCTAATCGATAAAGATGGTATTGTACGCTACAGAGGTCAGATTGATAGCGATGCTCAACAGGTTCCTCCACCGCAAAAAGCTTATCTCAAGAATGCTGTTGCTTCTTTATTGAAAGGAGAAGAAATCCCCATAACCGAAACAGAAGCTCTAGGTAGTAGTTTGGTATGGCGAAATTAGAGACAGATAGTGTAGGAGACTGATATCTTAAACTGGAGGCAAATACAAATTTTGGATAAAGCTTAACTTCATGGGTACAGGTTACCGACGGGTTTTACTTAAACTGAGCGGTGAAGCCTTAATGGGCAGTATGGGCTACGGAATTGACCCCGAGGTGGTTAATTCCATAGCTTTAGAAGTAAAAGAGGTTGTAGCCACCGGCGTTCAACTTGCGATAGTTGTCGGAGGTGGAAACATATTTCGCGGGATGAAAGCTGCTTCCGCTGGAATGGATAGGGCTACCGCCGACTATATCGGGATGATTGCTACCGTAATGAACGCTATGACGCTGCAAGAATCCCTAGAACGAATAGGAGTACAAACGCGATTACAAACTGCGATCGCAATGCAAGAAGTAGCCGAACCATATATACGTCGTAAAGCCATCAATCATCTAGAATCGTGATTGGTGGTTATTTTTGGCGCGGGTTCGGGAAATCCCTTCTTTACTACCGATACTACCGCTGCACTTAGAGCAGCTGAAATAGATGCGGAAGTGATTTTTAATGCAACAAAAGTAGACGGAGTGTATGATTCCGATCCAAAGGACAATCCCGAAGCTAAGCGTTACAAATCGCTAACATACGCACACGTTTTAAATAAGGAATTGCGAGTAATGGATAGTACTGCGATAGCCTTATGTAAAGAAAACGATATCCCAATTCTTGTTTTTAACTTGAATGTGCGGGGTAATATCCACCGCGCAGTCATGGGAGAATCAATTGGCACCCTTGTGGGAGGTTCTTGTGAAATTAGCTGAAGCTGAAAGTACAATGAAAAAGAGCGTTGAGGCTACTCAACGTTCTTTTAATACGATTCGCACTGGTCGTGCTAATTCGAGTTTGCTAGATAAAATAATGATTGAATACTATGGCGTGGATACACCTCTGAAGTCTTTGGCGAACATAGGTACGCCGGATGCTACAACCATAACAATTCAACCTTATGACCAAAGCAGTTTGGGTAATATCGAAAAAGCAATTTCGATGTCCGACGTAGGTTTAACTCCCAATAACGACGGTTCTATTATTAGGCTGAATATTCCGCCTTTAACTGAAGAACGTCGTAAAGAATTTGTCAAACTCGCCGCTAAGTATGCTGAAGAAGGGCGGGTTGCTATTCGTAATATTCGTCGGGATGCCGTAGATACGGTTAAGAAACAGGAGAAAGCCGCTGAAATTTCTGAAGATGAATCGCGAGATTTGCAGGATAAAGTACAAAAATTAACAAATAAGTACACCAGCAAAATAGATGATTTATTAGGAGAAAAAGAAAAAGAAATCACAACTGTTTAATATGTGATTTGTACAAGCGTAGAGTTGGAAGTTATCAGTTAATGCTTTAAATCGCTAACTTCTAGCTCTGGGCTTTTTTTTATTTCATAATCAGAAAAGTACAGATACTAATATTTAAATGTTGTTTTTTTACTGCTAAGAATACTGAGCTTTTATCTAGAAAAAATAGCACTTAAGCCTAGTAAACAGTATAGCCAAGTAGAAGTTAAATTTATCTAAACTTAATAAAATATCTTTATTATTTAACGAAAAATTTTTAATTGCTTAGGACAGTTGATTGTAATTTGTTAACGGTAATACCATACTTCAAAATCAAAGTGTAATTTAAAGTACATATAAGTAAATATGAATTATGCAGACCATAGGAGTAGATAACAAGAATAGTAAGAGTATAGATACAATAAATCTGTTAAAAATTAATTTTAAATAGTTATATTTACGGATAAATATAATCAGATAAGAATAGAGATTCAGATAAATACAAATAATTCCGAGTAGAATGGCGAATGATTTTAGTCATAAAATCGGTAACTGTTTTATTTGATAAAACTTTCATACACATCGTCTATTGAGGAGTAAAAGCTTAACCATATGTACGACTGCATTATCGTTGGCGCAGGTCCTGCTGGTGGAACAGCTGCGTATCATTTAGCAAAACAAGGGCGTTCTGTACTTGTTTTAGAAAGAGAATCTTTACCAAGATATAAAGCCTGTGGTGGTGGAGTATCCCCTGCAATCGCCAAATGGTTTGACTTTGATTTTAGCCCGGTAATTTCCCTGAAAGTAGATACCATCAGGTTTACATGGAAAAAAGGAGATCCAGTAGAAACAAAAATACAAACCATCGAACCAGTATGGATGGTACAGCGAGATGTTTTTGACCATTTCCTAGTTAAGCAAGCTGTAAGCAAAGGTGCGGAACTCAAAGATAGTACTGAAGTCAAATCTATCGAGTTTAAAAGCGACCACTGGGAAGTAAGTACCGCAAATGGTACATTTTCTGCACGTTACCTAGTTGCAGCTGATGGTGCGTCTGGACCAATGTCCAAATGGCTTGGTTTTAAAGAACCCAAACGTCGTTTAGCAGCAGCTTTGGAAGCACCTGCCGCACCGGGACAAGATAAATCTAAAATTCTGTTTGAATTCGGCACAATTAAAAACGGCTATGTCTGGAGCTTCCCCAAAGCTGATGGTGTATCTATTGGTGCTACAACCTTCCTTGGTGGAGAACCTGGTAATTTCACGAAAATTTTTAAGGATTGCAGTTCTATGCTTGGGGTGGATGTCAGCGCTGCTAAAGAATACAGCCATCCTATCTGTGTATGGAATGGAAATAAAACACTCCATACCCAAAACGCTGTGTTAGCTGGAGAAACTGCTGGTGTAGTTGACCCCATGACAGCAGAAGGAATTCGTCCCTCGATTTTCAGCGGAATGAAAGCTGCTGAAGCTATCAATAAAGCACTTGGTGGTGATGCTAACGCTTTGGAGCAGTACACTGAAGTAATGAATGAAGAATGGGGGGCTGATATGGCTTGGGCACAGAAGCTCGCAGGCGCATTTTATCGCTTCCCTGGTGTCGGTTATAAAGCAGGTGTAAAACGTCCTACTGGTAGCCAAATCATGGGTCAAATTTTATGCGGACAGTTGCGTTACGGTGACGTTGTAGGTCGCGCACTCAAGCGTTTAGTTCCCTTTGGATAATTAGTTAGGGAATAGCGGAAATTGCGGTCTTGGGGAAACTCTCGAAGACCGCATTTTTCAATTTAAAGTTATTTAAATAAGTAGTAAGTAGTAAGTAGTAAGTAGCAAGTAACGAGTAGAAGAGAGAAGAAATTAAATTTTCTGAAACCGGGATTATCTAATATTTTTTACGATTTTATAGTCATTCCAAATAGAAAACGAGTTTTATTTAGTGTAAGAACACTTATCTTTCGCTACTAGCGAGCAAGATGCATGTCCTGTCGGACACACTGCGTTAACGCACTACGGAAATTAATTGGAATCACTATAAAAAATCTTTTTATATTCTTCCCTATCTTGCTTCTGTAGTTCAAGAACAGTAATGTTCTAGCAATCCTAGATGATTCGTGAGAAAGGTTGGTGCCAGAAATCCGTTTTTTCCAAAAAACCGGGTTTCTAAAATCTCACAAATG
>CAKZYM010001009.1 GCA_937884685.1 uncultured Calothrix sp. | reverse complement strand
AAATACATGTAGGAATAGGAATAACACAAATTATAATTAGTAGTTTTTCTATATACATTTACACAAGTCATTAACCAGACATTTTGTGATGTGAAAAATTAAATACAATAGAATACTGAAAAGTATTGCACAAATTGCCGATAAAAATAAGGAGTGAGGAGTCACGAATCGACGTAACTTCTCACTCCTTATTTAAAATATAAGGTTTGAGGTGAAGAGTTAGGAGTTAAGAGTTAGGAATTACCAATTACCAATTCCCAATCCCCAATTCCCAATTCTTATCTCTTGAGTAATAAATAATATAATGACCCATTACCACCGGTAACTCCAGCCCTATCACCGGCTACTTTTCCGGTACCCATGAAGTAATCAACTCTTCCAGGTGTTTTAATAGCACTACCAGTATCCTGGTCTAATACAAATCTGCTGACTCGACGGTATTCTAGTTTTCCACTACGTCCAACATAAGGAAATCTAGTGTTGACTAATGCTAATGCACCGGGAGGCATTAAGGATTTATCTGTAGCGATAGAACGCTCTGGAGTAAGTGGTAGGTTGATACTACCGATAGCAGGTATATTACCTTTATCTCTAAAGAAAACAAAACGCTCCCAAACCGGTAAATAATCGTCCATAGCGCGAGGATTTCGCTGGAAAAAGTTGATAATACCCGGCATTGTAGTCTGTTTGCGGGTTATTTTTCCGTCTTTGAGTAATGCTCTACCAATGCTCGTCCAAGGATAATCGGTTGCACCAGCATAACCAACACCTGTAACGGTACCATCGGTTAGCTTGAGTTGAGCGGAACCTTGAATATGAACTAAGTATGCATCAAAACGGTCTTTGAACCAAAATATTTCTGACCCACTTATACGGCTATCTTTACCTAATAAACCATCCCTCCCTTCAAGTTCTAGTCTTGTGGGATGTGGTTTTTGCCATTGTTTAAAGTCAGGAGGTAGTCCGTAAAGAGGATACTTGAACTCTTCGGTACGAACGCGACTTGCTTCGTAAACCGGCTTATAATATGCGGTAAATTTAACCGTTCCCTTACCGTCATTTCCGGTTGATTTGTAAAACGTAAACTCCCGTCGAACTGCATTTTGCAATTCTGCTGCGGATTTTGATGTACGCACCAATTGACGGAAACGCAACAAACTACGACGTACCCGGTCTAAAGTAATTCCCTTGACGGGATATTTTGCATACCTTCTAGCAGCGCTAGGTTTTTCCAAATAACTCAAGCTATTGTTAATCGATTGAATTAAAGCCCAGCGGTCACCTGGTTTACCCTTACCTTTTCCACCCCAAAAAATTTGCTCATCCCAACCCAAACATTTGTTTTTAGGTTGACAATTATTAGGTAACCCGATTGGTTTTAGTGGAGGTACCGGAGTTATCCTCATTAGCGGTCGCGTTGGGGCTGTTCTGGGAGTGGTTGGAATTATGACAGGCCGCTGTTGTGGTACTGTTCTTCTGGGAGAACTGGGTACCGGGGGTGGTGGCATAATCGGCACCTGAGCAAAAACCGAACGCGCTGGGCTAACTAAAGCAATTCCCAGGCTCAAGGAAAACAAAGCAAGGGTTTTTCTCATAATTTATGTAAATCTATCTTTCAATACTAGAACTAAATATCGGTTCAACTCGAATCGCCACAACCTTAGAAGGACGAAGTACCATGTATTCGCCGCTTATATTTTTTATGGGCACGTTTATAAAGTCATCGGAAGCAGATTTGGGCATAAGTTCGCCGCTATACCACTTCTGAAACTCTTGAATTGTCGGAAAACGCACTTCTTCACGGTGTCCGCTTTCCATTAATAGGTATACTGCGTATTCACTTGCACTTCTAGGCATAACGTTTGAATCATTTGAAACACATACACCATAGTGTTAACCCACCTATTGCCTGAATGGAAAGGGGAAAAAGCCCGGATATTGAAAAAAATCTTAACATTTACAGCATTAGATATACTGAAATATCCTCATTGTCAAGGGTTCCCACTAGACTTTTTTGTTCTAAAAAAAATGCTAATGGGTTCGGGTCAATTTGTTTTTAGTCATTACAATTCAAAGAAGATAATTACTCGCTAGGAATTAAGAACTACGAATAATTTCGTAGCAACCCCGACTAGTATGGATGATTCTCTTTCCCCTGATGACGCAAAGTAAAGGAAAAACTGTTCCCACAAATCGATGAAGTCAGTCGATTTTTACAACTATCTCAAAATTACTCCGCGTTTTTAGTAACACTGGCTAAGGCTGCGAATAAATAATTTTCAAATTACAATTTATCTTGCGTTGCTGACGAGTATAAATTATTTCAAGTTCCTAGTTTATTTGTAGTTTCAAATTCTCTATGACTTGTGAAATTGCCATTTGAAAATTACCAGCATATTTTGACTATTCTTCTTGTCTGGAAACTAATAATGTTCAAATATTTTCAAACGCTTATAATTGCTTAAAATGTCAAGAGGTGTAAATTACTTTTTAATTAATTATTTTGCGGATAATACTTAGGTAATTTTTTAAATTAATCTTCTTCGGTTTGAATATAAGTTTAAGTAATATGTAATTCAAAGGATTAATATATATGTAAAAGGATTAATAATTCACTAAGTTTGTCACGATATGTGATTAAGCAATTATCCTACAACCATAAATAAGAGCAGAAAAGACAATCACTACTTAAGTAGGTCTAAATGCATCTTTTAAGCATAAACACATAAATTTTATAGTTAAATAGATAGCAAATATTAATGAAACTTTAATTCATATTTACACAAATTTCTTACTTTCTACTGAAAAAAATAAAATATGTACAAAGGTAGATGCAACTCCTACCCAGGGGTAACATATCATACTATTGAAACTCTCTATACTATTCGTCAGAACTACCAAAATTTACTGCGCTAGGTAGATGCGGTGATTAAATAATCAATGTCATACATTAACCACTTAAGCCAAACTAATTCGGGTCAAGATATAGTGCAATCACAATTTCTAAAAACTGCACGTATATTAGTATTCTTTATCGTTATTGCAATTTTCTGTGGAGCAGCTTGGTTATTTGTTCGTGATGAAAAATTTCTACTATCTGATTCGGCTTTTGTAATCCTAGCTGAAGCTTTGATGACAATAGCAGTTTGTGTCGTATTGATTTGGAAAGGTAGCAAAATAATTGAAACTACTTGCATTCAACGCGATAAGGCTATAAATGCATTAAGAGAAAATGAAGCAAAGTTTAAAAATTTTGTGGATGGAAGCCTTATTGGTATAGTAGAATTGGATGCAAATGGTCGCATTTGTGCAGCAAACGATGAATTTCTGCGAATAACTGGTTATACAGATTCTTTTTTACAAGATAGTGAATTAAATTGGTTTGATATTACGCCAATAGAGTATAAAGATTTAGAAAGCGAACGCTTTTCTCAAGCTACAGTCCTCTCAAATTGCAAGCCTTATGAAAAGAAGTTAATTTGCGCTGATGGTAGGGAAATTAAAGTTAAAGTTGGTTGTACTTATTTAGAAGAGGAATTCAATTCAAATAACCAGCCACAGAAATATATTGTTCGCGTAAGTGAATGCGATAAAATTGAACAAAACCCTGGCTTTGAGCAGCATTGGTTAGAGAATTTACTAAATATATTGCCAGCACCACTGTTATTGGTTGAACCAGGAACAGCTAAGGTGACTTTTGCTAATAAAGCAGCCAATAAAATGGCAGGAGGCCAATTTCCTTTAGCACAGTCCCAGGAAGAATATAGCAAATTGTACCGCTTCACTGACGCAGAGGGAAATTCTGTTCCCTCGTATCTTACACCTCCGATACGAGTTGCTCTAGGTGAAAAACTCGAAGGAGTTGAGATTAACTGGCATGAAAGAGATAATACTTACCCGGTAAAAGTATTTGCAGATACATTAGCACCAGTAGATGGCTATCCTGCTATTTGTGTAGCTTTATTGCAAGATGTTAGTCAGGTAAAGCAGCTAGAAGAATCTTCGAGGTTGGTGAACGAAAACCTTGAATTAGTACTGAGTACAACTAGCTATTTGATATCTTCCAAACAACCAGAAGAATTAATTGAAATTTTGTATAGTGGTATTGCAGAAAAATTAGGTTTAGATTGCTATTTATATTATTTAGCCGATAAAAATTCTCAAGAAATAAAATTAACTTCTTATAGTGGAATTACTTCTTCTCAAGCAAAAGATTTAGAATTACAAAAATTTGGTCAAGGAATTTGCGGTACCGTAGCTAGCAAGCTTAGCACTGTAAATATAAATTTAGAAAAGATAGAGCATTCAAAAGAGTTAGATACAGAATATATTCGTATTAATGGTATATCAGCTTATTACTGTTGCCCGTTGATATCCCAAGGTCAGCTTCTAGGTACAATTAGTTTTGCAAGTCGGACTCGTCGTTCTGGTTTTAACAATCATGAAGTAGGTATGATGCAGGCAGTCTGCAACCAAATTGCCATAGCGATTCAGCGAGCTAATTTAATTGATTCACTACAAAAAGCCAATTGTATTAAAGATGAATTTCTAGCTATTTTATCTCACGAATTGCGATCGCCGTTAAATAGCATTCTAGGATGGTCGCAATACTTACAGGTTCGCAAGCTCGACGAAAACACTACATCAAGAGCATTGGAATCCATAGAGCGTAATGCTAGAGAACTTCATACCACAATTGAAGAATTGCTTGATATGTCGCGGACAATTCAAGGGAAAATGCAACTTAATATCAGGAATTGTAATTTAACTTCAATTATTGTCACAGCTATTGAAAACTTACGTTCGGCAAGTCTTGCTAAGCAGATAAAAGTAAAATTATCACTTCATAAAAGCTTAGAGATGAAGGAGTATATGGAAAATGGAGAATTGGCAGACAGTTTTGAATCTTTAAAGCATCTTTCATCTCTGGCTCAAATTTCTGGTTCTCAAGATGCGATACTGAAAAATCGAAATTTCGTAGTTGCTGCTGATAGTCAGCGTTTAAGTCAGGTGATTTGGAATTTACTTTCTAATGCAATTAAATTTACCTCTTGTGGAGGTTGTGTAGAAGTACGTTTGTTAGAAGAGAAAACAAACGATAATTCATTATCCTATGCCGTAATTCAAGTTAGCGATACGGGAATTGGTATCAATTCAGAGTATATTCCTCAAGTTTAAGAC
>CAKZYM010001008.1 GCA_937884685.1 uncultured Calothrix sp. | reverse complement strand
GCTGTTGAAGAATTCTCGACATCAATATTATCAGTATTTGTAGAATTAAATTGTGGTTGTTGAGGGGTCGTAATTGTTTGTGGTTGTACAATTTGATTTTCATAGTCACTAACTAGGGAATCATTTTCTACTCGATGTTCCCTTGGTTGTGATTCAACTGATTGTGATTGAATAATATCTTGATTTTGATTTTGTTGTTGAAGCAGACTTGGTTGAATATTCTCCTCGGTGGGTAAGGATTCAACTGGTTGCGATTCTGGTAAACTTTGTCTCCGAAGTTGTGATTGATTTTCTAATTTAGGTTGAATCGCTGTTGAAGAATTATCGACATCAATATTATCAATAATTTGAGGTAAAGGCTTTACTGATGGAATATTTTGCGAATCAGGAATTATTTTTTCTTGTCGTTGAATATAAGTCTTTATCGAATCGATATTTTCAGTATTCGTGTTTATTAAGGCAGATTTATTTTGAGTTGAAATTAATTCAGGTTTTGCTTGAGAAACAGCAGAGTTTATAGGATTAGTATATTTATCATCCACTGATTCATCATTATCGGAATCACTTAAATTTTGCGTTGTATTTTGCGATTTACGCTGTACTTCTGATGATAATAATTCTTGTGCTAAATTATAAGTTGCCAAATTAGATTCTTTTACCAAATGTAAAGATTGTCCCAAGGGTTTACGGAACACTGTACTTTCTGTAACAGCTTCTAGATTTGTATTTGGATTAGAATTTATATTATCACTCATCACCTCGCTACTAATTTTTTCGTTGCTAATATTTTGATAATTAAAATTGTCGGAATTTTCTTTTTTGCTTTGGAATTTTGGTAATTTAACCTCTAGAATGCTTTCGCTATTGAGTCTTCCAAAAGGCTGTTTTTCCTCATCAAAAGAAAATGATAATATTTCTCCCGTATTCAAATTTTCTCCCAAGGGAGTTTGAAAATAACCCAAAGGAGGAGGTGGAAGTAAAGACTTTTTGAATCCAAGAGAGTCCATTATCAATATTCATCCGAAGGATGTGGATCATCAGTTATCAACTATTAACTAAGCACTTTCACTCGCAGGGTGTAGCTCATCAAATATCATAATTAATTAATAAAGTACCCCGATGAATGTCTTCCGGAATTAAGTTCTACAGCACCACCACCTTGAGATTTTTTTACAATTTGCATTCCTTCGTATGCTAAAGTTAATTCTTCTATTGCTACAGAATTAGCAGAAGCTTGTAATGATGGTGCTTTCCAACCAATAGGAACAGCAGCAATTAATGTCCAACACTGCATTGTTTCTCCAGCTTGATTAAAAAGCATAATATTAACGTTACGACGGTATGTTTTTCCGTTACTAACTGTTTGATTTAACCATTCCCAAAAAACTAAATCATCGGTGATACCGCGTTTTAAAGTAACATCAGAAAATTCTGGTGAACCTAAAATTACCCTCTGGTGGTCATTAACACCTCCTTCGGGATAAGTTTCTTTTTTTATCTTGACTCCTAAACCAGAGCATTCACTAAATGATGCAGCAATAGTTTTTTCTATTTCTATATAAAAGCGATTAGCTGTAACGTAGTTAAGCTGATAATTATTACTGTTTTTTTGTGCCATATAATTACCTTTTATAGATTCCCAAAATTTCCTGCTGTTTATGTAAATCTTCTAACATTAGTTTGTAAACTTTATCGGTGAGTTTTTGTATTAATATAGGGTTTTGTAAGACTTTTTCTGCACAAGATGATTCTAGTTTATTTATCATGATTAATTAGTAATTTTAGTTATCATTGAGTTTTCGTATTGGAACTAATCCCGCTTCTTTTAATAAAGTTTGTCCTTCCTCAGTTAAAAGCATATCAGCGAATCTATCACCAATTTCTTCGTTATCTTCAGAAGGAATGACTATAAGTTTATATGCAAGGGGATAGCTTTCAGAATTAAAAGCATCTACATTCGGTTTATAGCCTCCTTTATCGCATAAATCAGTTTTTGAATTAATTTCATTACCTTTATTTTCAATTAAAGGTTGTACTCCTTCTACAGCTAATGGATAAACCGAACATTGTCCATAAACTCGGCTGAGAAAATCAAAACTTATGCTTATTTTTTCTTGATTATTTTCAAAATCTTGTAAAATATCTGATAAGACTACATTTTTGGTTAAATTTTTATCAATTTCACGTTGTTTATCTAGGGCTACTGTTCTTTCACGTTTTATAATTTCTTGTTGTAAACTTTTAAATTCTTCTATGCTTTTATCTTCATTTTCTTATACTTTTTTTTCAAATAAAGCTACAGCTTCTGGATTATCTTTAGGAAAATAGAGCTTGACTTCTTTACCCTTAATCTTACTTATTTGGTTAGTATAAAGTTCACGTAAAACTTTCATTGAAATACTGCCATTCAAAAGATTTGGAATATTTTGTTCTCTCTTAACATCGCTGAAAGCCACAAATACAACTAGTCCATCATAAGCAACTGTTGTATAGTTATTGGTTAATTCTTCTTTTTCGTAATCAATGTCGCTGCTAAGAGCGAAATTAACATCTTCCTGCTTTAATTCATCTTCCATTTGCTCTTTTGTAATCGCTATATTCCTAAATTGATAGTTTTTAAGTTTTGGTTGTCTATTTTTTAATTCTTCTTTAAGCCTTGTATTATGAGATACTAATCCTTTTGAATTCAATAAAAAATCCCATATTTTATCTTTTTTAATGCTAACAATAATATTATTTTTTTCTGAAGTAATTATATTAATATCTGTCAAATGACAATTTTTAGTTTGCTGTGAATCAGTTTGTTTTATACATTGATTATAATTTGAAGGTAAAGGAACGATTGGATTATTTGATAATTTTTGCCAAAAAAACTTAAATATAAATCCTCCGATAAAACTTAAAAGAATAATTATTATTAATATATATATGTATTTATAATATTTATTTTTATGCTCTACTAGTATTTCTTCTTCCGTTTTTATCTCTGGCTTCTCTGTTTTGTTTTCAATTACAATTGGAGTAATCAGTAACTGTTGATGCGCTTCTTCAGCATTCTCAAATGGTATATCCAAACCCAACAAACGCCTGATAAAATTCTTTAAACTAATATCATTAATATCTTTCCAATGTTTTTCATTTTTCGGGTCAAGAAAATAATCATAATCTGAATCTTTATCTCTTCCATGTAAAAGATAAAAAGCAACTGTTCCTAAATCTTGTAAATCTTTTTCTACAGAAGGATGATTTAATTTTAAATTTGGTTGTTTAAATAAGTTTTCCCAAAGAGCAAAATCACTTAAATAGATAAAAAATTGCTCGCTTTCCGTGTTATCTTCTAGTTTATCCGTAGAAATTAACAGACTATCAAGACTCAAATTTCCATGAGGTCTTTGAGTTTGGGGTAAATTGACTTTTGAATCCGTATGCAAATATTTAAGAGATACCAGCACTAATTCTAAGACTTTGCGTACCTGCTTAGAAGTCATAGGAATCTGCGTTTTCTTTAAGTATTCTCTCAGAGTAATTCTGTTATCAACTAATTCAGTAATTAAATAACATCGTCTTTCATCACGGTCTGCTATAGCATCCCATGGAGTAATCAAGCGAAAATCTTTTCCTTCCTCACCTTTGAAATTAACGCTGGCTAATTCCTCAAACTCATCTTTTGTTTTTCTAGCTTCTTGCTGATTGAAATCGGATTCTGGTAAAAAGTATTCTTTTATGCAAAATATTTTATTACTAATAACGTGAATACCTTTATACAAACGTACCTTTTCTGAATCTAAAATAGGTTTATCATCAATTCGATACCTACCTCTACGACCTCGAATTTTATCATTTGTTTTCAAAGGTGGAAGTAAACTGAAATTAGTTTGTTGTTTTGTTAATTTTTTAGGTAATGTTTGAACAGCAGTTCCATTAAATTCATTACTATACTCTGGAGGATGCTTACCGTTACCATTAGAAATATATCCATTATATTCTTCTCTTTTATTTAATTTCTCAGCGAATGATGGTGTATTTTCTTTTTCTTTTTCATGTCTATTTTCTTGGTTAGTACCTGGGAGAGAACTGTTTTCATAAATATTTTGACCCCAGCGTATTAATATTCGAGAGATATTTTCTTTGGGATAGCGAGCAAAGTTGGAAACCTCGTTAAACTTGCGATTAAATGAATTAACAAAATCTGGAAGCTTCATTCTTATCCCTACCTCTAAAAACTATTAATCACTACTTACTAAAACAGAACCATTAAAACTTTTATCAACTTGTTTCAATTCAATATTTTTATCTTCTAGTTCATTAATTTGAAGATAAAATTGATGTAAATAATTTAAATCACAAGCAAAAAGATTTTCTATAACTGCGGGAGTAACTTCATCAAGCGCTCCCAATCGAGAAATCACGCGAGAAAGAATAATAACAGTTGCGTAAGCGGGATTTGACTTAACACGGGGGTCGCGCAAAGGTGCAATTTCATCCACAGCTTTTGCTAAACGCATGATGCCAATACGGTGTAAATTACCGTCTATATCCAAATAACCTTTCGGTAAAGTGAATTCAAATTCTGTTTGTAACATATTAAAATTCGCTATGATTAATAAAACTTTTTTCTAATTTCTATTTCCGAATCTCTACCCCCGCGCTTATTGACGAATAAAACTTTCTACAGCAATTTCCATTTCTTCTATTTCCACATCATTACTACTAGAGTTTAAATCTCCAGCAACATAACTGACGGGAAAAGCACCAGTAAATTGAAAAATTGCTTGCTGAGTTCCAGCTTGGTCGTAAATACTTAAAGAACCATTACGAAGTTGCTTAGCCCAATTTCCTTCTTGAACCGCTTTAAACCATTTCCACAAAGTAGTAGATTTAGTCATGCCTCGGCGTAAAGTAATATTATTAGTCTTGACATTACCAGGAATTTTTGTGCGGATTACTTGACCAGTGTTAGCAACACCCCAACGACGTGGTGTAACTTCGCAAATATCAACAACTTCTTGAGTTACTTTAAATCCCTTACATTCCATAAAATAGCCATCAACTGGTTCCTCACTTCCATCAAGTTTTAGTTCAATGTAAAAGCGAGAATTCGTTAAGACTTCTGGAAAATTATTAATTAAATTTGGCATAAAGGATTTTAGATTTTAACAACGGATGCTTTTGTTTTAGATTTTGGATTTTGAATGTAGAGACGTAGCACTGCTACGTCTTTACCTCTTTACAGGATTTAGGAATTAGGAGTTATTTGTCCCCTTATCTCCCTGTCCTCTTGTCTCCCTATCTCCTACTACTGGACTCGCTTGATACCTTCATGGACTAGAGTAATAGTCTCATTAGCTACGTCATTTGAACCTGCTTCTAGCTTTGGTCCTTCATATTTTGTAGGATAAGAATTAAGTAATTCCCAACGAGCTTTCATGTCTCCAGCTTGGTCGTAAA
>CAKZYM010001007.1 GCA_937884685.1 uncultured Calothrix sp. | reverse complement strand
AGAAATCCAGCTAAGGAAGCATCTTGTTCTGCTTCATCTTCATATTGACGGACTGCGTTGTAAAGTTCTCCCACGTTGCGGATTCTGTCTTCTGCTTCGTCGTTTCCTTGTTTCTGCAAGTCTTGAACGTAACCGGATTCCTCTACAACGGTTTGTAAAATCTCTGAAGCGCTGATATTTTCTATTTCTTGCTGAAAGCGACCAATCATTTTGGCAAAGTTATTTACCGATTTAGACGAGCGTCCACCCAAGGTATTAACGGATGTCTCATCGCTGAGTATTTCCCACAGACTTACACCTAATTCTTGAGCAGCGTTTGTTAAATTTTCGATGGTAGCTTTACCGATACCTCTTCTGGGTGTATATATTACCCTTAACAAACTTACAGTATCCGCAGGATTTGCAATCGCTCGTAAATAAGCCAAAACATCTTTGATTTCTTTACGGTCGTAGAATTTCAATCCTCCAACTACGGTGTAGGGAATTCCGTTTCTGACCAACATATCATCAAACGGACGGGATTGAGCGATAGTACTATAAAGAATCGAAAAACTTCCCCAGTTGATATCGGGGTTCTCATTTTCCAAAGAAATAATTTTATTGACGACAAAATTAGCTTCTGCTACTTCATCTTCAGCTTTAAAATAAAATATCTGTTCCCCTTCACCTCTTGTTGGTTTGAGAACTTTATCAATTCTTTGGGTGTTATTTTCAATTAAATAGTTTGCAGCTTGGAGAATATTTTCACAGGAACGATAGTTCTCTTCTAACTTCACCATCGAACGAGTATCGTCATCCTCTAAACCGTCGCCAAAATCTTGCTGAAAATCCAACAAAATTGTGAAGTCAGCCATTCTAAAAGAATAGATTGATTGGTCTGCATCACCTACCACAAATACAGAACGATTATCCCAACTCCACTGACTTTTCTGTTCTCCATAAGTCGCTAATAAACTTATCAATTGATATTGAGTGCGGTTTGTATCTTGATATTCATCTACTAAGATATGGCGAAATTTATTGTGCCAGTAACCCAAAACCTGCTCGTTTTGTTGAAATAATCTCACCGGAACCAAAATCAAATCGTCAAAATCCAAAGCATTATTTGCAGCTAATCTATCTTGATAGCAATTATATACTTCTGCAATTACTCTTCCTTTATAGTTCGGCTCTTCTTTTTCGTAATCTTTTGGCGATAATCCCTGATTTTTAGCATTACTGATGGTGTAGCGAACGGAACGGTGATTAAATTTTTTATCGCTCAAATTCAACTGCTTGGTAACAATTTCCTTAACCAAACTTTGAGCATCAGATTCATCAAAAATCGAAAAATTCTTCTTCCAACTGCGTCCATTCTCATCTTGGTATTTCTCAATATCAAACCGAAGAATTCGAGAAAGCAAACTGTGGAAAGTACCGCACCACAAATCCTTAATAACCAGCTTATAAACCTTCGACCTTAACTTTACCTGGTCGTATTCCGGTAATAAATCGTAACGTTCGCCATACTCCGAGAGAGCCATTTGCTCAGCAAATAACTTTTGAATCCGCTCCTTCATCTCACGAGCGGCTTTATTTGTAAATGTTACCGCTAAAATATTTTCGGGATTAACTCTATGTTCGGTAATTAAATTAGCAATACGATAAGTCAACGCTCTTGTTTTACCAGAACCAGCCCCAGCAACAACTAGCAAGGGACCGCAAAAATGTTCGACAGCGCGACGTTGATGGGGATTGAGGTGACTGAGAGAGTCGGTTGTAGTTGTCATGGACGTGGGG
>CAKZYM010001006.1 GCA_937884685.1 uncultured Calothrix sp. | reverse complement strand
GCACCGCCTCCCGACCCCGTATCCACCCCCCCCCCTAATGGTATAGGGAATTCCCAGAAGGGAGGGGTGGATACTACCGGGAATAATGGGGAGAATTTGGACAAAAGCGATAATTCCTCTCCTATATATGAAGTCGGTGGGGATTTGGAACCCAATGACGGGGACAGTACTCCGATTAGAACTAGTCTTCAAATGCTCCGGGAAGCGATTGTCGGGGGTGTGGAAGCGGTAAAAGCCACTATATGCTCTTGGACTTCTGAGCGGCGTTGGTGTGCGGTGCTGCTGTTGGAGGAAGTTGCTGAAAGTGAGTTACGTAATTTGGAGCAAATGATACCAAGCTTTTATGCGTGGTTGAGTGAATTTGCTAGTTAACTAGTAAATTTACTTTGCTCAATTTATTTAACGCTAATCGCAATTGATTAGCGTGTAGGATTCCTTTGTCAAAAAACTAGTCGAACTCATGTTGAAATAACATCGGGTAGTTCCCGTTCCACAAGTCTTAGCTTCGGGTAAAGGTAAGCAATTGAGGTGAGTGAGATGACTAGAAATCCGATGATAATTAATAGAAGTCCTATACCACGACCATCTCCAGTACCAATAATTTGTCCGATGGTAGTAGCAAGGGGACTGCTGGATGTCATTAGAGGTTCAAAAACATGGTCGGTTAAAAAACCAGCGCTGATGTAACCAAGAGATAAAGAGGTAGTAGCAATTCCTCCTTGTAAAGCAAAGACTCTTCCTTGAATATCAACGTTAACTTTCTTTTGCAAAATTGTGAAAGTAGAACTATTAACAACAGGTACCATAAGGAAAAAGAGAAAGCCAAAAGCGGTAAACAGGTATAGGGAAGGTTGTAAACCAGCGACTAAGATAAATAATCCTGCGAGTATAGTGCTGATAAATACTGTTTGAATATAACTGTGCCATTTACCCCAAATACTTGTGGCTACACCACCAATTACAATACCAGAACAAGTGATAGAGAAAATTGTGCCGGTAATGACTACTGAGCTAAATGATAAAGCTAGGGGTATGACAATAACGTCAAATACTCCTACAAGGTAGTTGATGATAATGGTGAATAATAATACTGCTAGTAATCCAGGACGTTGACGTAAGTAACTAAATCCTTGGGTCATTTCTCCTAGAAATGAAATTTTTGCTGATTTTTTGGTGTCTTGGGTGTTTTCGCGGTTATTGTGAATTTCTGGGAATGGAAGTATTAGCAGAAAGATTTGAGCAAAAAGCATCGTAGAGAAATCGATAAAGATAATCCCCTCAACATTGATAATATTTATTAGTGTAGCTGCGAGAATGGGAGCAATCAGTCGAGAGAAACCATCAGCTAACTGGTTCATTCCATTGGCACGACTAAGATGTTTTTCTGGTACTAATAGAGTTACAGAAGCGTTATAGGTAGGCCATTGAATACCTAGAAAAGCGTTACTTAGGGCAGTAGTAACATAAATATGCCAAATTTCTAAATTACCGCTGATATACAGCAATGCAAGGGTTAAGGTACATAAACCCGCGCAGAAGTCACTAAGGATCATTAACCAGCGACGACTGAAACGGTCTGCTAATACTCCAGCTATGGGGGAAATCAGCGCAAAGGGAAGGATGTTAAAAAGTACTAAAAGTGCAAACTGAGTGACTGACCCAGTTTTTTGATAAACCCAGACATTAAGTCCAAAATTGGTTAATCCAGAACCTGTTACTGAAACAATTTGTCCAAACCAAATCAGGATAAAAGTTCTCATTTCATAGAAAACTGTTAGCGCTGTTTGTATCGGTGATTTTTCTCTTATTTCTCTTATTTCTATCATTTCTAATTTCTTACTTCTAATTTATTGCTTATTACTTATCACTTCTAATTTCTTACTTCTTCCTTCTTACTTATCACTTACAGCATATTTCATCTTCATGAGGTACATTCTAACGGGCAGGGATGCCCGTACCACAAGAGTTTTATAAAATTTTCTGTACCTTATTTACCTGCAATGTGCTGTATTACTCATTACGATTGTTGTGAGTTGATTTGATGGAGCAGTTAAATAACCACTCTTGATAAAGTAAGAAAAATAAATTTCTAGTAATGTTTGTTTCATTGAAGGACAAATAATATCTGTACCTGCTAAACCTTGATGGGTATTTGTAAGGTCAAATTCTGGTTCTGGAATTGATGACCTTGACTCGGTGGTATTTTGGGAATATATAGGTAGCAATGGTTTGAGAACATTATCTGAATCTAATTGTGACTCTTTTATAAGTTGCTCTAACCAGTTTTGATAGGGAATTTGTTCCAGAGGGTAGCCTAAAGTAGGAATCAATTTAAATAGTTCGTTCATCGGAGTTGAATTGGGATTTAGCAAGTGAAATGCTTTCCCTAAAGATTCTTTTTGCTGTGATAAATGGATAATTGCCTTACTTACATAATCAACAGGTGTTAAGTTATCTAAAACACCATCCATTTCTGGTGAAATTCCCATTTGTATACAACCTTTAATTAGCCTGCAAAACAAGTCATCTGTGTTACAAATACCAGTTTGGCTATGTCCGGTGACTCTTGCTAATCTATAGATATTAACTGGAAGTCCTCTTTCTCTTGCTTCCATGACTAATTTTTCAGCTACCCATTTACTTTGACAGTATCCATTTTCAAGACATAAAGTTTTATCTAATGGGTCTGATTCTAAAATACATTTGTTTTGAGCATAAGCAATGGGTGAAAAAACTGAGGTGGTGGAAATATAATGTACGGGTTTGAGTTTAATTTCGCTTGCTAGTCTGAGGATTTCTTGAGTTCCTAAAACGTTGCTAGGTTTAAGTATTGAGTAAGGATAAATTGTATTTATCCACGCACCATTGTGATAGATAATATCAATTTGATTAGCTAAATGTTGAAACTGTGATGGAGAAAGTCCCAAAAGTTGGGTTGATAAATCTCCGACTATGGGAATAATTCTGTTGTTTTTATTTACATCCCACACACCATAATGTTTCAGTTTTTTTTCTAATTTTTGTGTAGCTTGTTCTAGATTTTGAGCGCGGATAAGACAATATATATTAGCTTTTGTTGTCTCTAGTAATTGATGTAATAAATAAGCTCCAACAAAACCAGTTGCACCAGTTAGTAATATATTTTGTGGTTGACTGATATAATTAAAAGCTAATTTTTGGGGTTGAATATTGGGGTCTAATACAGCATCTTTACGAAAATCTTCTTCTGTATTTATAGTCATTTTGGCAGAATTATTTTGTCCGATATTTTTATCAATTAATTCTGCTAATCCTGCAATAGTTGGTTCTTCAAATAAGTAACGTAGAGGTAAATCTAATTTCCAATTTTCTCGTAACCGAGATATCACTTGAGTAGCACGTAGGGAATGTCCTCCTAATTCAAAGAAATTGTCATGTATGCTCCCAACTTTAATACCTAAAATATCACTCCAGATTTCGGCTATAGTTGTCTCTGTGTCAGTACGAGGATTAACTAAATTATCTGATGGAGAAATAGATGGTATTGGGAGAGCGCGACGATTTACTTTACCATTGGGAGTTAAAGGTAGTTCGTCGAGGATTACAAATATTGAAGGAACCATATAATCGGGTAATTTTTGTTTGAGGAAATCCCTGATTTGATTTTGGATTTTGAGGACACTGCGGTCTTGGGGGTTTCCCCCATGAGCAAGTGTCCGGGATTTTAGATTTTGGATTGAGGGTTGATGATTTGGGACAATATAAGCAACAATCTGCTTGTTTCCCGGTTGATCTTCTCTAACAATTACCGCAGATGCTCTTACCAAAGGATTTTCAGCTAATAAAGCTTCAATTTCTCCTAATTCAATCCGAAAACCGCGAATTTTAACTTGATTATCAATCCTACCCAAAAATTCGATATTACCATCTGGTAAATAACGTGCTTTATCTCCTGTTTTGTACAGTTTGGAAATTGATAATTGCTCTTGTTTCTCCTCTAATCGTGACTGGTTAAACGGATTGATAATAAATTTCTGCTCGGTTAGTTCTGGAAGATTAAGATAACCGGATGATAAACCCACACCACCGATATGTAGTTCTCCGGGTACACCAATGGGAACTGGTTGGAGATGTTTATCTAAAATATAAATCTGTGTATTCCCTATGGGACGACCAATAGATACGGAATTAGTATAACTATGGTTTGATAATCCTTGTGGTTTATAGATTGTAGCTGTAATCGTGGCTTCTGTGGGACCGTAAGCATTTACCCACATTACCTTATCCCCAACCAGTTGCTGCCATAAAGCTAGTCTTTCTGGTAAAACCCCTTCGCTACCTGTAACTAACAAACGTAACTGATTTGGTACCTTGGATTTACCTTGAGATATTTCCAAAACCCACTCTTGCCAGTATGGTGTTGGTAAATTGAGAACCGTTAAGTTTTTTTGCTCGATAAATGTGGAGAAATCAGCAAAAGAACTGAAAATTTCCACAGGTCGCATTACCAAGGTTCCACCGGTTAACAAGGTGGGGAATATTTCTTCTGCAGCAACATCAAAACTAAATGTTGCAAATTGCAATACTCTGTCACTATTGGTTAAACCATATTCTGTGATCGCGCTGGTTGAGTGATTAACTACGTTTCGATGGGAAATCATCACTCCTTTCGGTTTTCCCGTAGAACCAGAGGTGTAAATAATGTAAGCTAAGTTATGTGATTTTACCCGTGTAGAGACGTTACATGTAACGTTTCCAGTCCTAACGTCTCCATCTCTAACGTCTCCAGTTCTAACTTCTCTAAATATTGTGTCTGTATCCAAGCAAATTACTTTAGCACTACTTTCAGGTAATAAATTTACTAATTTTTGCTGAGTGAGTAATACCGATACCCCAGAGTCATCCACCATATGAGCTAAACGTTCTGGAGGATATTTGGGGTCAAGGGGTAAATAAGCACCCCCAGCTTTTAATATCCCCAATAATCCCACTATCGTGTCTACGGAACGCTCTACACACAAACCCACCAATACATCAGCTTTAACTCCCAAAGTGATTAAATAATTTGCTAGCTGATTTGCACGATTATTCAATTGTTCGTATGTAAGGGTTTCACAACCAAACTCTAGCGCTATAGTTTTAGGAGTACGTTGTACCTGTAACTCAAACAATTCGTGAATACATTTATCTTGAGGAAAATCTCTAGCTGTTGAATTCCATTCAATTAATAATTGATGCTGCTCTGTTTCTGTGAGTAATGGTAATGTAGCGATTGGTGCTTGAGGATTTTCAACAATAGCTGTTAACAAGGTTTGGAAATGACCGCTGATTCTGTTAATAGTATCTACATTAAATAAATCGCTACTGTATTCCCACAAACCTTTCAGACAATTTTTTGTCTCTTCTACGACTAGACTTAAATCAAATTTTGAGGTGACAATTTCAGTTTGTAAAGGATTTACAGTTAAACCAGGAAAGTCTAGTTGCGAACTTGAGTCATATTGAAAATCAAATAAAACCTGAAATAGAGGACTGTAACTAAGATTTCTTTCTGGCTTTAATTCCTCTACTATTTGCTCAAAAGGTATATCTTGATGAGTTTGAGCATCCGTAGCCACCTTTCCAACTTGATTTAGTAAATCGGAAAAACTGGGATTTTCTCCAATTTTAAATCGCAACACCAAAGTATTAACAAAACAGCCAATTAATGGTTCTATTTCTTTACGATTACGGTTAGCAACAGGAGAACCGATACATATATCATCCTGACCGCTGTAGCGAAATAGTAAAGTCACAAAAGCTGCTAGCATGGTCATAAAGAGCGTAGCTCCTGACTTCTGACTCAGAGTTTTCAGCTTTGTAGATAAATCTGAATCTAATTCAAATTCTATAGCACCACCGCGAAAACTTTGAACTGCTGGACGGGGATAATCTGTAGGTAGTTCTAATAACGGTGGAGCGTCGGCTAACTGTTGTTTCCAATAGTTCAGTTGTTTTTCGAGAATTTCACCTTGTAGATACTGTTGCTGCCAAACTGCAAAATCGGCATACTGTATAGGTAATTCCGGTAAAACTGTAGAGACGTAGCATGCTACGTCTCCAGATGTCACGTCTCTAGAAATCAAGCTTTGATAGAAAGTCGATAACTCTTGAATCAAAATTCCCATCGACCAACCGTCAGAAACGATATGGTGCATATTTATCAACAACACATGGGATTGTTGGCTTAATTTCCACAGATGAAAACGCAGTAGACGACCTTCGATCAGCTCGAAGGGTTTGTCTATTTCTTGTGTGACTAATTTTTTGACCGTGGTTAATTTTGAAGCGGAGGGTAAACTCTGTAGGTTAGTTAATGGTAGATTGAAATTGATTTTCGGGTTAATTACCTGTATGGGTTGGTCATTAACTATAGCAATATGGGTACGTAAAATTTCATGACGTTGGAGAATTTCTCTGATTGCTTGTTCTAGAACTGTAATATTAAGATTTCCAGTAATTTCTAGAGTTAGAGGTAAATTGTAGGTGCTATTTACCCCTTCCAACTGATAGAGAAACCATAATCTCTGTTGTGCAAAGGATAAAGGTAAATCTTGGTTGCGAGAAACCGGACTAATAGACTCCAAACTAGAGTTTGAATTAACCTTAATTTGTTCCAGAAAATCAATAATCTCTGATTTGCGGTCGGATAGATTAGCCCGTATTTCTGATGTTAGAGTTCCTTGAGGAGCATTACAGCGCAAACGACCTGATTCAACCCATAATTTAATATCTAAACAGGAAAGGTCTAACAAAAATTCTTTAATGGTTTTCATAGTTCAATCTCCTCTCGTTCTTCTTGGTTGTCTGTTGTTTGCGCTGTTAAAAGTAGAAGGTCAATACTAGCAGCAAGCCCAGCTATAGTAGGTTCTGCAAATAAACTACGTAAAGGTAATTCTATTTCCCAATTTTGACGTATCCGGGAAATTACTTGGGTCGCAAGTAAGGAATGTCCTCCGCATTCAAAGAAGTTATCGTGAATACTTACTTGCTCTAACCCTAAAATTTCTTGCCATATTTTGACCAAAGTAGCTTCTGTAGCAGTACGAGGTGGAACAAAATTCTCTGAAGAGTAAGTTAGGGAAGGAGTAGGTAATGCACGACGGTTTATTTTACCGCTAGGAGTCAGGGGTAAAGCATCCAAAAATACAAAAGCACTGGGTACCATGTATTCGGGTAATTTATGTTTGAGAAAGTCCCCTAACTGTTTTTGAATTGAAGAGTGATTTTGTGGAGCAAATTTGTTTACCACATATGCAACTAAACGCTTTTGACCTGGAATATTTTCTCGAACAATAACTACTGCTTCCGAGACTTCTGGATGTGCAGCGATCGCAGTTTCAATTTCTCCTATATCTATCCGAAAACCTCGTATTTTTACTTGATTATCACTTCTTCCCAGGAATTCAATATTACCGTCGGGTAAATAACGTGCTAAGTCACCAGTTTTGTATAATCTTCCCTCCAAACCATTACCAAAGAGATTAGGAATAAACTTTTGACTAGTTAAATCAGAACGGTTGAGATATTCTCTAGCTAAAGCAATACCCTGAATATACAGTTCTCCTGGAACTCCAATAGGTACCGGTTGATGATGAGAATCGAGAATGTATATTTGTGTATTAGCAATGGGACGACCAATGGGAGGAAGGGTTAAATTTTGACTATCAGGGGAATTTTCTAAGGTAAAAGCTGTGACAACATGAGTTTCCGATGGTCCGTATTGATTTTGTAACGTACAATTGGGAAGGCTTTTTAACAAGTCAGTCAGAGCAGTTGTCATTTGCAACTGTTCCCCAGCAGTAATAATTTCCTGCAAACTCACAGGTACATCATCACTACTAGCAGCAACTTCAGCTAACTGTTGTAAAGCAACAAAAGGTAGAAATAATCTTTCAATCTCTTGCTCTGTAAGTAACTTTAATAAAGCA
>CAKZYM010001005.1 GCA_937884685.1 uncultured Calothrix sp. | reverse complement strand
TAAGCTCTGTGGGTTCTATTTTAAATTTCTAGGCTTATTCAGCAAGCCCTAATTACCAATTCCCAATGCCCAATGCCCTAATTACCAATTACCAATGCCCAATGCCCTATTCCCTATTTAAT
Organism: uncultured Calothrix sp.; assembly: GCA_937884685.1. Taxonomy (GTDB): domain Bacteria; phylum Cyanobacteriota; class Cyanobacteriia; order Cyanobacteriales; family Nostocaceae; genus Rivularia. Next base: position 3,712 of record CAKZYM010001005.1, on the reverse strand, counting down.
AATAGAGCGAATATGATTGGCTACTGCATCTGGCTGTTCTAACATTGCTAAGTGTCCGCAGTTGGGGATTTCAATCACGTTGTCGCCGCTTTGCTGAAACGAGGAATGAAAACTAGCTAAATGACGCACGTACTTTGGTTCCATAACTTTATCTTCAGCACCCGCGACAAAATATACTGGCTGCTGAATTTGAGATACTAATTGGGGTAAATAATTTATTTCTTCTTCTGTTGTAGAGTCTAGTAAGGCTCCTAAAGCAGCTTGAGGGTCGGCGACTAAAAAATCAATAATTCGTTGACGTGCCCACTGAGGTTCTAAGGGACGCGCTACGGAATTTCTTGCAAAGAGTAGGTCAATTAAAGGTACTTGAGATAGCCACTTGGGACGAAATTGTAAAAACCGCTGTCCTGCGTTACGAAATTTTTCAAAGGCTTCTTTAAGATAAATACCACCACCGGAATTGATACAGATTACTCCTTTGACTTCTTGAGGCATTTTAGCTGCTGCCCATAAGGCGATGGTGCCACCAAGAGAATGACCAATTAACCAAACATTGTCTATATTTAATTGTCGTAATAGTGCTACTAAATCTTCTACGTAAGCGGCTGGGGTGTAAAAAGAATCAAAGGGATTGTTGGAAATTTTGCGCCCCGTCACAGTTAAATCTGGGAAAGTGTTGCTCCGCGCTGTATCTGTTTTTTCTTGAGGCTGAGATTCCCCAAAACCTCTTAAGTCATATGATAGGCACCTCATATCTGTCTCTAAACGCTTAATGGCGGGTTGCCAGTATCCACGGCTGTTTAACCAACCGTGGATAAATACTAAGGTGTATTCTGTTGTTTTGGAACCCGTTAGCTCGTATGCGTGGGGAACGCCGAAGATTTCGATGGTTGCCTTCTGCATAGGACGTACCTTTAAAAACAAAAGCGATAAAAAAGCTTTACTTACAACAAACTCAAAAAACTCTCGATTGAATTTTTGGGGTATCTCCTAGCTATAAGAAGAGGAGTTTCTCTAGCTCGACCAACGAGTATTATAAAATATATAAATATATTCATCTTCCTTCAAATCTTCCCCGCACGCTTTCAGCTATTTTATGTCCCAGATATTCAGGAATCAAACTTTCGTTAGGTCCTAATAAATAAACAATCAAGCGGGTTCGTCCTCGCCAAACCAGTAGGTTAGCATTAACTACAAGTAAATCCTCCAGCCACATAGCGTACATAACTTTATAGAATAATCCGGGTTGGTTATCAGCTTCAATAACTAAAGCCGGTAAATGAAATACTGGATCTACATAAAATTCTGTTTCTACTTTTTCTAAACCAGCATCAAGGTTGAACTCTACTGCTAGCATCTCTTCTACTTCAAAACGTCCTCCTAGAGCTTCACGAATTGCACGACAGGCGTTTTCTGCTGTTTTATCTGAAAGAGCTTTGCTACCGCGAGATACAATTAGTTTCATAAAAACTAACATTGGCGGTTTGATTTGTCCGTACAAACTTAAGCTGTGAATTGTTAGTCCATAAGCTGCTAGGACACCAAAAATATCGCTGAGGAGAAAAGACTGATTGCGGTAGGCGAAATGCAAGGCACTTTTACCACCTTCGGGCTTCAACTCAATAACGGCACGTCTGGTTTTATAAAGACGATATGCTAGACGCAAATTTTGCAGCTGAATCTCACTGCTCACAAATTGCTCGTAAAACTGGGGAAACGACTTGTTAAAGCGTTTGAGTAATTCCAGTGTTGATGTTTTTAAACCAGAAGCCATTTTTTAATCTTAGACACAGCTTGTTGTGAAAATTGATGCTCGAATGGGTAATCCGAAAAATTAGATGTCCCAGCATTTTATAAATATTCTCGTTTTACCAATAGATGGTTTTCTAGCTCGGGCGACACCAATGACCGTATATCTTATTAAACGGTAAGGGTTTTGAGCCAAAAATTTATAAAAAACAATATTACCGTTTCTCAAAATTTTAAAGCAGTGTTGTATATAATTTATTATTTTTCACAATTCAGCAGCTTTTAGCTTAATCGGAAAAGCCTCCTATAAAGCCAGTTATCTATAATCAATTGAGTTTTAATAGACTGGGAGAATTTCCCTGAATACAGCGGCCTTGCCGACTTTTATTCCACAAATAATCCTTTAAATTAGTGCCATAGAATTAAATCTATTCTTATAATGCCCAAAACATAAGTGATGCAAGTCTTATATAGATTCGACAAGCTGACATTTTCCAGGATATAAATGCAAGTAGTTCATTTTATTTTCCGCCTTGTCTGTCAACAAGGTGCTAAAGTTGAAAATAATTGATGTTAAACGCGCTTTTCAATCATGGTGAAAGTAAGAACGAATCTCTAATAACCCACGAAAGTTGGTTATAGTAGCTTCTGATAATTGCTTACCACGGTAGACGTGTTTCATTGTCTTAAATTATACTACCCGAACCAGGCTGGCATGGGTTTTTGGAAAACTTGGTTTAATTCTAACGATGGAGTCGTGACAACTAAAACGACTCATGGGCTTGAAGAACATACCGCTAATTCTAATGGAGGCAACTCCAATTCTAGTGGCGATCGCATAGTTTTTAGTACGGAGCGAGATATTGACCTATATGAGTTAGAAGAACTTTGTGACGCTGTAGGTTGGTCTCGTCGTCCTCTCAGAAAAGTGAAGAAAGCAATCGAGCATAGTTTTCTTGTAGCCACCATGTGGCAAGTGCGAGGAAATAGAAGAAGGCTCGTTGGTTTTGCGCGTGCGACTTCAGATCATGCTTTTAATGCCACTATTTGGGATGTAGTGGTTCACCCAGACGTTCAAGGGAAAGGAATGGGTAAGGCATTGATGAAATACGTACTGAAGAAACTTAGAAGCGAAGATATCAGCAATGTAACTCTGTTTGCTGCCCCCCATGTTGTTGACTTCTACCGAAATCTGGGATTTATGTCCGACCCAGAAGGTATCAAAGGAATGTTTTGGTATCCTCACTAATCCGCTCCTAAATTACCTTGGGTAGAAAAGCGATTACAAAGAAAGCTAATTATTAGTCATCATAGGGATGATAGGTAGTCAAAATCCGCGCCTTTCATAGCGCGGAATCGCTATTAAGCCATTAAAAGTTATCGAAGCAAGCTAATTGAAATAAGAAATGCATAAAAAACGCAGCCATTAAGCAATTGCATAACTTTGTTTGGCACAACTAGATAAAGTGTGATACTATTCAAATATTGCCGTCGAGTGGTTAATTTCCACGGGATGTAGCGCAGCTTGGTAGCGCGCCTGCTTTGGGAGCAGGATGTCGCAGGTTCGAATCCTGTCATCCCGATTTTACGATTTATATTTCTAAATTTTTAGCTCAGTTTTCTAGCTAAGTCTGATTTTAGGAATATTAAAAGTTATAATTTTTTTTATGCTAGTCATTAGAAAATCAAAATATTTAATATTATCCTTTTTAAAAATTAAGTATATAGTGAGTAATAAATATTATTCCCTTAATAATATTTATCTGTAAATAAACTATACGATGGTTTGCTTGGAAATTGGTGCTTCACTCGTTTTATAGAAAGGTTACATGTGTCTTGGATAGACGAATAACGTAGTTGAGGAAACGTGTAAAAAAGCAACTTATTTTCAGGACTTTGCGTGGAACGATATTATTTTCAAAAGCGTCAACATTGTTTAAGAAAAGCAATAAAATGGCATTTG
>CAKZYM010001004.1 GCA_937884685.1 uncultured Calothrix sp. | reverse complement strand
CGTATTTTGGAATTATTGTAGTGCGGATATCTTGTCCGCTTCTGGTATACGAAGTAAATACGCAACAGCTTAGACTTTGCTATCTTCAGCTTCTAAAGATACTTCTCCAAAGTATTGGCTAACGTGGTTTTGGGAACCGCACCAACGACCATATCAACTTTTTGCCCGCCTTTAAAAATCATTAACGTGGGTATACTGCGGATACCATACTGAGAAGCAACATTAGGATTCTCGTCTGTGTTGACTTTTACAACTTTGATTTGACCTTCATATTGTGAAGAAATTTCATCTACAACAGGGGCTACCATACGACACGGGCCACACCAGGGTGCCCAAAAATCGACTAATACAGGAACTTCACTATCGAGTACTTCCTGCTTAAAACTGGAGTCTGTAACTTGTGTGGCTGATGACATGCCTTAAAACCTTATAATTCAGATGTTTTTGAATTTTGTGAAAATTTTACCACAGCAAAAACCACTGCCTTGAGATTTGGAATATACATTTACACAGAGTATGAAAAATTATTCCAAGACATAAGGAACCGCCCGAACAGTAGTCCGGGCGGAGTGTGGTGTGAGGAGTGAACGGAAACATGCGTCTCCGCTATTTCTATTGTAGGCGACATATGCGATTTTTCCAGCCATAGTTTAAAAGTAAGGAAAAATTTCTTTAAGAAAATGTTCGAGACATAGCATTCACAATTAAAAATAGTTAGTGATTGATGGTTTTGGGAAGAACAGCGATATCCCACCAATCATTAACTATCATATATTTCTCATAAGAAAACAGACCGTAACTGAGAAACGAGCGAGTCTATGTCAAGCTCAGACAGGCTTTGCCGTCCAGACCCGTTTAGTTAAGCCGCATTCCCTTATCTCTATTAAAATTATTCGCTCAACTTAATTTACTTACCCATACCTAAATGTTGAGCTTTCTGATATACCTTTCCTTCCGTCAATAATGATGGAGCAATAACAACTTCCACTTGCTGCATTTCTTTAAGATTTTTTGCTCCGAGAGTACCCATACTAGTCTTTAAAGCGCCTACAAGATTATGAGTACCGTCATCAAGTTGCGCCGGTCCCGTTAGAATCTGCTCTAAAGTACCGGTAGTACCTACGCTGATGCGAGTACCGCGAGGTAGTACAGGAGATGGTGTTGCCATACCCCAGTGGTAACCTCTTCCGGGTGCTTCGGCACATCTGGCAAAAGGAGAACCAATCATTACCCCATCCGCACCACAAGCAATACATTTACAGATATCACCCCCGGTAATTAAACCGCCATCGGCAATTACTGGTACGTAATTTCCTGTTTCCTTATAATACTCATCTCGGGCTGCCGCACAATCGGCGATCGCACTTGCTTGAGGGATTCCTACACCCAAGACTCCACGGGAGGTACAGGCAGCACCAGGACCAATTCCTACCAATACAGCAGCAGCACCAGCTTTCATTAAGTTAAGGGTTACTTCATAACTTACGCAATTGCCCAAAGCTACCGGCATTGGCATTTCTCGACAGAACTCAGCCAAATCCAGAGGAGTTATCGACTCTGGTGATAGATGTGCGGTAGAAACCACTGTAGCTTGAACAAAAAATAAATCGGCTCCAGCTTCAGCCACTACCGAGCCATACTTAACAGCCCCTGCGGGAGTAGCACTAACAGCAGCAATACCACCGCTAGATTTGATTTCTTTAATTCGTTGTTTAACTAAATCTAACTTTACTGGTGCTGCATAAAGTTCTTGCATCAAGGGTACAAATTCATCTTTGTTTACCCCAGCAATACGGTCTAAAATTGGCTCTGGATTCTCATATCGTGTTTGAATTCCTTCTAAATTGAGGACTCCTAATGCTCCTATTTCTGATAAACGTACAGCCATACGAACATCAACCACACCATCCATTGCACTAGCAATAATTGGTATTTTTCGCTCAATATTACCAATACGCCATGTTGTATCTGCTAATGTTGGATCTAGTGTTCTTGTACCTGGTACTAAAGCAATTTCATCTATTCCGTAAGCCCTGCGGGCTGTTTTTCCCCGCCCAATTTGAATATCCACGCGCTTTTACTTTCCAAGAGATGTATTTAAGCTAGGGTATCAAATTGTGGGATTATTTTGAGCGATTTTTTTTGAAACTCATTGTTTTAAGTAAAACAGATAAAAATTCATATAGAAAAATCATTGATAATCGGGCAATATGCACGTTTATCAATAAATTTCACGTTAGTCTTTTTTTCGGTATACCAAGTTAGTCAAAGCTTTCATTAGTTTGACATCATCAGAAATTTATTACTAAATTGACATATTTGAACCGAATGCTTCAACAGTAACTAATTCACAGCAGCAGAATTGAATATGTACTTATGTATAAGTTATTTTACTATAATTGAATATTGGCATAGTTAATACATGGCTATGGATTCAAATATATATAATATGTATAGAAAAATTAGGTATAGTATTTATTCTTAAATATATATATCTATTGGTAGCAAAAAATACATAAGAATATTTGTCTAAAAAATATTTTCAATTACTCACTTATTTGTTTTAAGAACATCTATTAATTTTCAAATATTAGATTCAGAACTAAAACAGAAATATATTATAATTGTTTACAACTTGAAACACGCAAAAATTTTAATAAAAATTACTTCTTTAGCTATATGTTAAAAACTGAAATTAGTAATATCTATCAACTCTCTTGACTCACTTCAAATCAGTTTGCATTTATTACTGATACGTAGACATTTTGAGACAGTAGTAATGCATACAATAGCTAACTGCCTGCGAAGTCAATATAAGTTATTAATGTATACAAGTAAAAGTAGAATAACTAAGTATAAATTACTAATTGCATATTAAAAATAGTGACATGGTGTCACAAACGCTTAGAATCGCTAATATTGTTAACATAACTTCAAAATAATTATTTAAATAGCTTTGATTCAATCTGAAACATTAGAATTATTGGAATGGTCTCGCCTATGCCAGCACTTGTCAACTTTTGCGGCAACCAAGCTGGGGGCTATAGCTGCACGTAATATTGCGATTCCTTTCTCTCAACTAGAAAGCGAAAATCTATTAGCCCAAACGAAAGAAATATACGAATTAGAAAATCGTTTAGACAACGGAATTTCTTTTGAAGGGGTTCAGGACTTCGGCGATTCTCTGGAAAGAGCCGAACTCAAGGGTATTTTAGCTGGTGAAGAATTGTTGGCTATAGCTACGACTCTAGCTGGAGTCAGGAATTTACGTCGTCTAATTGATAATCATCCCGACTTAGAAATATTAAACGAATTAGTCAGCGATTTGCGGACTTATCCGGAATTAGAAAAAGAAATTCATCGCTGTATTGATGAGCGGGGACAGGTCACAGACCGTGCTAGTGAGAAACTAGGCGATATTCGTAATTCATTAAGGCAGAACCGCAGTCAAATCACCAGGAAACTACAAAATATAATACAAGTTAAAGGTAATGCCCTCCAAGAAACGATAATAACTCAACGCGGCGATAGATTTGTAATTCCGGTCAAGGCACCGCAGAAAGACGCAATTCCTGGTATTGTACACGACACATCTACTAGCGGAGCGACTTTGTATGTAGAGCCTAATTCCGTTGTGCCAATGGGTAATCAACTGCGTCAATTGCTGCGAAGAGAACAAGTAGAAGAAGAAGCGATTCGCCGTAAATTATCGGAGCAAGTAGCTGAAGTAAAATTAGATTTAGAAAAATTATTAGCAGTTGCAACCACATTAGATTTAGCAACAGCTAAAGCACGGTATAGCTTCTGGTTAAAAGCCAATCCACCTCGTTTTATTAATTCTACAGAAGAAAATATTACTCTAAGAGAACTACGACATCCTTTATTAGTATGGCAGCAACAACATGAAGAAGGACATGAAGTAATCCCTGTAGACTTAGTTATAAATCCATATATTCGAGTAGTCACAATTACCGGACCAAACACCGGTGGTAAAACAGTAACTCTTAAAACCCTAGGTTTTGCTACATTAATGGCAAAAATAGGTTTATTTGTACCGGCTCGCGAACCAGTAGAATTACCTTGGTTCGACCAAATATTAGCAGATATTGGTGACGAACAATCTTTAGAGCAAAGTTTATCAACCTTTTCCGGACATATCCGTCGGATTAGTCGGATATTAAATGCAATTTCGCCAACGGATGATAGAGAAGCACAAGGAGAAGAAGAGGGACAAGAAAATAATGATGAAATTAACTCCCCCTCTCCCCCTCCTTCCTTAGTTCTCCTCGATGAAGTTGGAGCCGGTACCGACCCAGTGGAAGGAAGTGCTTTAGCTATAGCGCTATTGCGTTATCTTGCAGACCATTCAATGCTGACAATTGCCACTACTCATTTTGGTGAATTGAAAGCACTCAAGTATGAAGACGAACGTTTTGAAAATGCATCGGTAGAATTCGATGAAGCAACCTTGTCACCAACTTATCGTTTGCTCTGGGGAATTCCCGGACGCTCTAATGCTTTAGCAATTGCTTCTCGCTTGGGATTAAAAGCGGAAGTAGTAGAAAAGGCAAAAGATGAAATGGGTGGTGCGACAGATGAAGTGAATCAAGTCATAGCTGGATTAGAAGCACAACGTCGTCGTCAGGAAGAAAAAGCAGCACAAGCACAGGATTTGTTGCAGCAAGCAGAGCGTTTTTATAAAGAGGTATCGGCTAAAGCCAGAGACTTAGAAGAGAGAGAAAAATCTTTACGTGCTTCTCAGGAAATAGCAGTACAGCAAGCTATTGCTTCAGCTAAAGGTGAAATTGCTGCGGTAATTAAGCGTTTGCAACAAGGTAAACCAACAGCTCAGGATGCTAAAAAAGCCACAGATAATATCAACAAATTAGCAGATAGATTTATACCTAAAACAGCGCCCAAACAAAAAGCTGGCTTTATGCCAAAAGTTGGAGAACGAATTCGCATTCCCAGATTAGGACAAACGGCAGAAGTGTTAACAGCCCCTGACGAAGATGGGGGATTTAACGTTCGTTTTGGAATCATGAAAATGACAGTCAAGCTGGAAGATGTAGAATCTTTAAGCGGAGAGAAAGTACAGTCCCAGAAAAAAGCAAAACCAGCAGCGAAACCAGCACCACCACCGCCAAAACCCGCAGAAGACACTCCTTTAATCCGGACTTCCAGAAATACTGTGGATTTAAGAGGAAGACGAGTAGCAGATAGTGAATTAATTTTAGATAAAGCTATTTCAGAAGCCCAAAGAGCAATATGGATAATTCACGGACATGGAACCGGAAAATTGCGCCAAGGAGTTCATGCTTTTTTAAAACAGCATCCTAGAATTAGCAATTATGAAGCAGCACCGCAAAATGATGGTGGAACGGGAGTTACAATTGCTTACGTTAGGAGTTAGGAGTTAGGAGTTAGGAGAGCGGAGGAAGCAGAGGAAGCGGAGGGAGCGGAGGAAGAAAAAAATTATTTGCCTCCCCTGCCTCCTCTGCTTCCTCTGCCTCCCCTGCTCTAAGGATTGTTTCTCTCTTCCCCCTCTCCCCCTCTCTCTTCCCTGATTCCCAATTCCCAATTTAAAATTTCCCTTTGACAAATCAGATTTTGATTCTAAAGTAGGTAAAAGACAAATTGCTGTTGACCCTTTAGCAGGTAAAGAGCTTAATATTATTGGGATTTTTTTGCTACGGCTTGTGGAAACCAATATAAAATATTGAGAATCTGGTTTCAAAATGGGTAACAGCAACAGTCCATACCAGCCCGATCACCTATGCTTAAAGTTATGCACTCTGCTGGCGATTCACCCACTATTAGTTCCCAGTGGGAGGATTTAACTAATATTGCCGCCCCAACATCCATTCAATGGGACGATATTAAGGCTCAAATTGACTTGGTGTTGTTGGCGCTAGAAGCTTTGACAGGCATCGGTTCTGAGGCAATGCTTTCGGCGGCAATTAATCTTAATTTAGAATCAAGAGTGCCAGACCGGGTGGCGCTGTGGCGACTGCGCCAGTCTAACCCCATACGTAAAGGTCAAGGAGGCAGAAAAAAGTTAGATGTAGAGGAAGCTCGTTCGTTAGTTTTGATTACTTGCTATCTAGCCAAGCAACACCAAGAATTAATTCGTCGTGCTGTTGACTTGTTAGAGCAAAATGCTCAGAATAACCGCGAACCTCATTATTCTGCTTTATTAGGAGATTACATCGATGCTTTCTGCAATACTTATCAAGAGCGGATGGAAGAACGGGAGAAAATCTCCACAGATATACTTACCAATCTGGCACTAAAATTACTAATAGATTTAGTCTTTTATAGTGGTCCCGGTGGACATCGCCGTCTCTGGCTAGCACTTATAGACCGTTCAACAAAATTTTGAAATGTCCAAGACGCATTTACTGCCATGCCTCTATCCAATCCAGTGATTCGTCGGTATACGCCGCCTACCTGCACGTTAGAAGTTTTGGCGCAAAGTTCCCCTTTGTCACGTTGGATGGGAAAATCTGTTCTTAAGCAGGTCAGATTTAACCTCCGCTTTGACGACCCCCGACAACCAGAAGAGGAACTTGTTGTAGTCCAAGGCGACCGGGACCAGTTGGAAATTTTACATACAGCAGTCTCAGGTTACGTGCAAGAAATCTTGCAACAGTCACCAGAAAACTTCTGGGCTTCAAGAATGGGAGTGTCCAAAAACATAGATACATCGCAATCGACTGCTGTCGAAGATGTTCTTAACCTTGAAGGTGATATTAAGCGAGAAAATATTTATTTACAACCAAGCAGCAATTTAACTCATCAATTGTTTCTTGGCTCATTAGCTTCCCCAGTTAGTGGTTCTTCAATTCAACTAAGTTTGCTGCAATTATTTGATTTGGCGACAGCTTTAGATGAATACATGGCTGATGTTGTTGCTTTACCTACAGAAACTCAGGAGACACGTCGAAACCGACTAGCAGTACCTGCTTGGGCACCCGTTGCAGCAGTGATGGTATTAGGCTTGGGTTTAATGCCCCTTACTTATCAATATGCTAACCGGCTTCGGGAGCAGAATAAAACTGGTGAAGAAATTGCGGCGGCAGACAAAGAAATTGGTGAGAATACTGTCTCTGTACCTTCATTAGAGCCTCTACCAACTCCAACATCTTTACTTACCCCTTCTCCTAATCTATCACCTTTACCAACTCTAGGTAATGGTTTAAATGTTTCTCCTAATGCTTCTTTACCAACTCCAGGAGCATCTCCCGTTCCGACTGTAGGAGCTACTCCTAAACCTGGGACTAATCTACCTTCAGCATCTACAAATCCGTCGAGCGGTTCGTCTAATATTCCGCTACCACCATTAGGTAGCAATAGTTTTGGTAGCAGTACGGCAAATAAACCACAAATTGGAGGACAAAAGCTGGTAGTTCCCAGTTCCCCATCTGCTAAAACGAATACGGGACTGGCTACTAAGCCTAATCTTGGAGGAAATAGTTCCGCATCACTTCCTACAAGTAAAACTAGCTTACCTTCTACAAGCCTGCCTTCGAGTTTGCCATCAGCTAGTTTACCGTCGCTGAGAAACCCAGCGAAACCTAAACTTCCAGTACTTCCAACCCAGGGTAATACATCACCTCAAATCAGCAATTCTGCTAAAAGTAACAACGAGTTACTGTCACAACTTAGAACAAGTCGTGCCGACTCTGCGGCGAATAATGGTGATAAATCAACTGCAACAACAGCTGCAGCTAGTCGCGAAACATTATTTGATACTAATCAAGTTGCACAAGTAAGAAGTTATTTGAAAAAACGCTGGCAACCACCTAGTGGTTTAGCACAACCTTTACAATACAGCTTGACAGTAGGTGTTGATGGTGCATTAGAACAAATTCTTCCTTTAGGAAAAGCTGCAAGAGACTATGTTGACAGGGCTGGTATTCCACAAATCGGTCAACCTTTCGTTTCTCCCAGTAGAAACGGACAAAATGTCAAAATACGTGCAGTGTTTAAACCGAATGGTCAAGTACAAACTTTTCCTGAAACAGATTAGATAAA
>CAKZYM010001003.1 GCA_937884685.1 uncultured Calothrix sp. | reverse complement strand
TCATTAATATCTTGCCAAATAGCTTCTCTTAAATCACTATCAAATAAGTAACTGGTATCTCCCCAACTGGTAAATCTAAGATTTGCTTTTATCAAATTAACGTTTTCCAAAGTTGTTTCAACTAAAATAGTTTTCTCTAAGTTCGCACTTTCTAAACTACATTGGCTTATAAGAACATCGAAAAAATCACTTTCGCTCAAATCAGCATCTTTAAAATTACAATTAAGGAATCCAACAGAAGCCATTCCGGATTGTCGAAAAATTGCTTGGCTAAAATTGGCTTCGTTAAACATATACTCTTCTAAATTAATTCCACTCAAATCAACCCCACTAAAATCTCTTTCCCCCTTCTCATACCGTTCCAAAAATTCCTCAGCAATCATAATTATTTAATCTATTTAAAATCACAAAATCGTATGATAAGTATCTTTCCCCGTCTGAGGAAGTAAAATCAATTTTTGATTTATTAAATCTGGTTGCAATCCTAATTCTTCCATCGGAATTACACCTAAAAGTGCGTCTTCTCCTCCTGGTAATTCGGTGCAGGTAAATTCACCTTTTCTTCCTTCTACTGTTATGCTGGCTCGCTTAAAAAGTCGTGTTTTACAAATACCTGCTGCTGTTTTTACGTCAATTTCACTTTCAAGCGGTAAGCCTAGTTTAGTAATAATATCTCCTGGTAAACAAAGACGGGTTGCGCCAGTATCTACTAAGACATTATCTAAGGTAATTGAACGAATTTGCTCGTTGGGAATAAAACCTCTTTCTGCTAGTATTTCATCGACTAGGTTTGTTACAGTTATTTTTGTGGTTACAATTCCCATATTGCTAGTAGATGTAGTCATCTTTATTAACTCCCGATTGATGGAATTATATGAGAAATTGAAAATATCAAATTATATTTCTATTGTTTATTCAAAATCTTGATGTTGGGTTACGACACAAAAACATCAATTCGCTTTAAAAATTCAATTTTGTTCGTGTCTAACCCAACCTACAAACTATACTCTGAAACCCTTGTGGGGTGGACATCCCTGTCCGCCCAAAAATGTACCTGACAAAAAAGAAATATGCTGTAATTGCTATTTGGTGCGTGACGCTAAGAAGATAATTACTCGACTCCGTTCAAGTTTTTTCACAGCGTCACAGCACCCTACAAATTAATTATCCTATGCCCAATCCCCAATTCCCATTTACGGATAAAAACCCAATTTCGGCAATCCAAGCATTTCATCCCAGCCCATCATGATGTTCAAACACTGAATTGCTTGTCCACTCTGCCCTTTAATTAAATTATCGATTGCCGATATCACAATCACTCTGCGGGTTCTTGGGTCTACTTCTATTCCCAGATAGCATAAGTTACTACCGTGAGTCCATTTGGTTTGGGGATAAATTCCTGGTTCGCAAATTTTTACCCAGCAGGAGTTACGATAAAAGGCTTTATATATGGTAATTAAGTCGTCTCTTACTAATCCAGGGTCGCGGAGTGTTGCGTAT
>CAKZYM010001002.1 GCA_937884685.1 uncultured Calothrix sp. | reverse complement strand
ACTCGCAATCCCTTTGATTTCAATATCTCAACTATTTTATCTGCTTGCTTTTTCATATCCCTTCTTATAAGACTTTTCCAATCAATACGAACCCGGATTGACTCAATTCGGAAGGCTGTGGGTGGAATGATTTATTTAAAAATTAAATCTTTTATATTATTACTAGTCTAACAAAAAAGTTAAAATAATAAATGAGTAATTATCTCTATTGAACTATTCCTAACTAAGAATTATTCTGAGATAGTAATCAATCAGATTTGCTCTCTACACGAGTGCATCATCAGTAAAGCAAAGAGGTAATTATGGCTGCAATCGAAAATGTTCCTAACGTTGTATTTAAGACTCGGGTTCGCGATGAGTCAGTTCCGGGTCCCAATCCTTATCGCTGGGAAGACAAGACAACTCAAGATATTTTTGCTGGGAAGAAAGTAGTAGTTTTCTCTTTACCTGGAGCGTTTACTCCCACCTGCTCTTCCAACCATTTACCGCGTTACGAAGAATTATATGATGAATTTAAAGCTTTGGGTGTAGACCAAATTATTTGCGTTTCAGTAAACGATGCTTTTGTGATGTTCCAGTGGGGTAAGCAAATTGGAGCAAACAACGTTTTCTTACTTCCCGATGGTAGCGGTGAATTTACCCGTAAGATGGGAATGCTTGTTGACAAATCAAATTTAGGTTTCGGATATCGTTCTTGGCGTTATTCGATGTTAGTAAACGATGGCAAGATTGAAAAGATGTTCGCCGAGCCTAATTTTGGCGATAACTGTCCTACCGACCCATTTGAGGTTTCCGACGCTGATACCATGTTGGCTTATCTAAAGGGAGGTAAATCGGCTGGTGTTTCCGAACCTCGTCGAGCATTTGTAGGATAGTCAATAAAATTTGCTCCTTATCATAAGTTTGGGGGTGTTAATATCTATCCCCCATACTTTGCAGTAAAATATTTACGATTCAAGGATTTTTTATCTCTGTTAAATCCCTTTACTATTAACTTATCATCTCAAATCTAATACTTTATTCCCACAATTTTTGCGATATGTCGAAGAGGTGACGCTTTGCGTATCGGAAATTATTCTCATCTTTATTGGGATACAGCGATTAAATAAATTATCTTATTACTGATAGTAATTTGTACATTTGAAGCTTGCATAACAATTTTTTTTATCAAATACTTAACAATTGAGTTGGAGTAGTAATTATGAAACTGAATAAAAAGAACGTTGTCGAACGTGCGGATACAGTATACGATGCCATCGTAGTCGGTGGTGGAATGGGTGGTTTATCGGCTGCAATTTATCTTGCTCGCTACGGTTTAAAATGTCTTGTGATTGAAAAAGGTAAGGGACGGTCGATATGGATGCAGGATTTACGCAATTATGTCGGATTAAGTCCTGATACTAGCGGATGTTCGATTGTCAATCAATCTACGAAACAAGCAATTGAATGGGGTTCCGACCATTTACAGGGATTTGTAGAAGATGTTACCGATGAAGGTGATACCTTTGCTGTTAAAACTAAAATCGGTAGAAAAAACGGTATTTACCAAGTATTTAAAAGTAAATATTTAATTGCAGCTTCGGGTGTGATTGATGTTTTACCCGAATTGGAAAATATGCAGAATGTCTACGATTATGCAGGATATACACTACACGTCTGCATGATTTGCGATGGTTTTGATATGTGGGACCAGCAAGCGGTTTTAATTGCAGGAAAGGAGTCTCAAATTAATGCTGCTTTTGTGATGAACTGGTTTACTCCTTATATTACTGTATTGACTCACGGACTTTGTGAAGTGGGTGATGAAATGAAGCAGAAGTTAGCAGAACATGGTTATCCCCTCCACGAGCAGAAGATTGCTAAATTCTTGGGTAAGAAACATCAAATGAGTGGTGTTGAATTAGAAGACGGTACGATAATTGAAGCAACCACTGGTTTGATTAATATGGGTTCTATTTACCACAACAAGTATTTGAAGGGAATCGATGGATTGGAATGGGATGGTGAAAATCTAGTAACTCATGATTTAGCTCAAACCAGTCACGAACGTATTTTTGCTTTAGGAGACTTGAAAAAAGGATTAAATCAAGTTTCTGTTGCAGTCGCTGATGGTACTATGGCTGCTACTCAAATTTGGCGAAATATACGTCGAGCAAGTCAACCTCGGAAGTGGGAAGCCAATATTAGGTAATGGGTAATTGAGAATTGATAATTGGTAATTGGTAATGGATTGAATTGAATTCAATCATTACCAATTTCATATACAAGCTGACGTTAGCTAATAATGCTATGGATAGGGTAAATATTGAAGCTTCTTTAATTTTACCCGTTCATTAATTCAAAAAAAACACCCTATATAGGCGCACCTTCCCCCATAATAATTTTAATATACCATGATTTTATTCCTGAGCAAATTAAAATACAGAAATTAAAAGTTGATTTTTACAACTTCCATCACCTATTTCTAAAAAAGATTAGTTAATAATATTGCAAAAGGATAAATATTGAAGCTTCTTTGATTTTACCCATTCATTATTTCAAAAACAGACCCTTTGTAGGCGCACTTTCTCCATAGTAGTTTTACCTTACCACAATCCTCATCTCAAGAAAAATTAATCGCGATAAAGTTTCTCCTCGTCTCCTACTTCTAATAAGTTAAGACTTTAGTGCAAATTCAACCCCAATTACCTATTCCCCATTCTTCTTTGTATCAGGAAATTATTTGAGAAACTACGACAAAGCTGATACCGTCTGAACATTAGTAAATCATATAGATGGGACTATCAGTTTGAATCGCTCTAATTACTGGCAACTTTCACCTTATATCCGTCCTCAATGGCAAAATATCGCTAAGGGTTTTGTGGGAATTATCGGATATGTAATTGCAACATTGGGATTAATTAAGCTTGTGGAACAGTTATCTGCTCCTTTTGGAGAAGGTAATGTTGTGGAGATAGCCAAATTAGCGGTTATTTTAGCTGGGGTTTTCTTAATTAGGGGATTTTTTCAATCAATTCAAGATATTTATATGGCGAAAGCTGCTTTAAGGGTAGCTTATCATCTCCGCAAACAGGTTTACGCTCATTTACAAAAGCTGAATTTAAGTTATTTTGAAACTGCAAAAGCTGGGGATTTATCTTATCGTCTCACCGAAGATGTAGATAGGGTTGGGGAAGTTGTCCACAAAATGTTTCATGATTTTATCCCTTCTTCCTTACAGTTAATTGCAATTCCCATCTATATGATTTACCTTAGTTGGCAATTAACTTTAGCGACTTTAATAATTGCTCCGTTGATGGGAGTTTTGATTGGTTGGTTTGGGAATCGTTTACAAAAGTATTCTCGACAAAGCCAAAATCAAATTTCCGATTTATCGGCAATTTTAACTGAAGTATTTGGTGGAATTAGAATTATTCAAGCTTTTGCAGCTGAGGATTATGAAGTTGCTCGGTTTAGTAAGGAAGC